>NZ_JBHVBO010000161.1:0-9507 GCF_042668085.1 Isoptericola sp. NPDC057391
GCGGCAGACTGTCCGGGTGCCGCCCACCCCGACCGCTCGCGGTCCCGTCGACGCCGCCCTGGTGGCGTGCGCGGACGGTGATCCCGAGAGGTTCGGGGCCGTCTACGACGCGCTGGCTCCGGTGGCCTACGGGACGTCGTTGGGCGTGCTCCGGGACCCGGACCACGCCGCCGAGGTGACCCAGGAGGTGATGGTGGAGGTGTGGCAGACCGCGGCGCGGTTCGATCCGGCCCGCGCTTCCGCGCGCACCTGGGTCGCGACGCTCGCCCGCCGGCGGGCCGTGGACCGCGTCCGCGCAGAGCAGTCCCGGCGGGACCGGGACCAGCGCGACCTCGAGATCTCGACCGCGGGCCCCGCCCGCGACGTCGTCTCCGAGGACGTGGAGCGCCGCCTCGAGGGCGCCGCGGTGCGGCGGTGCCTCGACTCGCTGACGTCGACGCAGCGCGAAGCCGTGGTCGAGGCCTACTACGGCGGGCGCACCTACCGCGAGGTCGCGGAACGCCTCGGCGCGGCGCTGCCCACCGTCAAGAGCCGGATCCGCGACGGCCTCGGCCGGTTGCGCGACTGTCTGGGGGTCGCCCGTGGCTGACGACGACACCACGCGCGACGCCTGGGACCTTCTCCCCGCGTACGCCCTCGACGCCGTGGACGACCTCGAGCGCCGCGCCGTCGAGCGGCTGCTGGAGTCCGACCCCGACGCGCGGCGCGCCCTCGACGAGTACCTCGACGTCGTCGCCGCGTTCGCGGTGGAGGAGGAGCCGCCCGCGCACGTGCGCGACGCCGTGCTCGCGCGGGTGGCCGGCACACCGCAGGCCGCGCAGCGGCGGACGGCGACCGGCACGCCCGCGACCACGGCCGTCCGACCGCGCCGCCGCTGGGGTCTGGTCGCCGCCGCGGCGGCCGCGGTGATCGCGGTCGCCGTACCGACGACGATCGCCGTCCAGGAGCACCGTGAGGCGGCCCGATGGGAGGCGCAGGCGGACCGCGTCGCGCAGATGCTCGCCGACCCGGACGCGCGCCTCGTCACGGCGCCCGTGCAGGGCGGCGGCGAGGCCACCGCCCTGGTCTCGGGCGACGACGTCCTGGTCTCCGCAGAGGGCATGCCCGCCCCGGGCGAGGGCCACGACTGGCAGCTGTGGATCGTCGCCGACGACGCGCCCGTGTCCGCGGGCCTGATGCCGGCAGCCTCCGGCGGCGTGTCGCGCGCGCTCGTCGAGGGCGGCGCCGGGCACGTGGTCGCCGTGACGCTGGAGCCCGCGGGCGGCTCGGCGCAACCGACCACCGACCCCGTGCTGGCGATCGAGGCCTGACCCACGGACACCGGTCCCGTACGGAGCCCCCCGCACGCCGAGGGCCGCCGCACCCCCTGCGTGCGGCGGCCCTGCGAGCCTCGAGCGGAGTGCCGGGATCCCCGGCGCGGCGTCACATCGGGGGCATGAGCACCGAGTCGACGAGGTAGACGGTGGCGTTCTGGGTCATCACGCCGCCGCAGACGACGTCGGCGTCGTTGACCTTGAGGTCGTCGCCCGAGCCGGTGACCTCGAGGGTGTCGCCCTGGACGGTCTCGTGCTCCCCGGCGACGTCCGCGGGCAGGATCTGACCGGGCACCACGTGGTAGGTGAGCACCGTGGTCAGGAGGTCGGCGTCTGTGGAGAGGGTGTCGAGGGTCTTCTCGTCGACCTTCCCGAAGGCGTCGTCGACCGGTGCGAACACGGTGAACTCGCCGCCGTTGAGCGTGTCGACCAGGTTGACGTCGGGGTTGAGCTCGCCGCTGACGGCCTGCGTGAGGGTCTTCAGCATCGGGTTGTTGGACGCGGCCACGGCGACCGGGTCGGTCGACATGCCCGTGATGGAGCCGGCGCCGTCCGGCACCTGCTCGGCGTAGGCGTCGCAGCCGGGGCCGACGAGGTTCGCGGCGGGGTCGGCGGACATGCCGTCGCCCGAGTCCTCGCTCATCTCGTCCGACGGCTCGTCGGAGGCCATCGGTGACTCCTCGGTCATCGTCTCCTCGGAGCCGGACCCGGCGTCGGAGCCGGAGTCGGACGAACAGGCGGCGAGCCCCAGCAGAGCCAGGGTGGCGAAGCCGGCGGCGGCGGTGCGGGTACGAGTGCGGACGTTCATCGTTCTCTCTCCTTGCGTCGTCGCCCCTCCGGTCCGGGGCGCTCGACGGGGGTTCGGAGCGGACGCCGCACCGGATGGGGTCGTCCGCGATCCCATCCGTCGGCCCCGCGGTTCCGAACGACGGGCATGGAGACCCTGGTCCTGATCGGCCTGCTCGGTGGCCTTATCACCGGCATCTCGCCGTGCATCCTGCCCATGCTCCCGGTGATCTTCTTCGCCGGCGGGGTGCAGGGCGCGCGCGAACCGGCGCTGCGGTTCGACGTGCCGACGGCGGTGCGCACCGGAGCGGGCGGGCAGGTCGAGACCGGCGTCGCGCCGGCGGGCGGGGCGGCCGCCGTCGACCTGGCGGACCGGCCCGTCCGGCGTCGTGCGCGGTCGTGGCGCCCCTACCTGGTGATCGCCGGGCTGGTGCTGAGCTTCAGCGCGATGACGCTGCTGGGCTCGCTGGTCCTGGGTGCGCTCGGGTTGCCGCAGGACCTGCTGCGCTGGGTGGGCATCGTGCTGCTGGCGGCCCTCGGCGTCGGGATGATCGTGCCGCGGTTCGAGGAGGTGCTGGAGCGCCCCTTCCTGCGGCTCGCGTCGCTGGGCTCGCGCCGCGCGGCGGGCCAGGACCGGGGCGCGTTCCTGCTCGGCCTCGGGCTGGGGGTGCTGTACGTGCCGTGCGCCGGCCCGGTGCTGGCGGCGATCACGGTCGCCGGCGCGACGGGCGACATCGGGCCTGGGACGGTCGTGCTCACCGTGTCGTTCGCCGTCGGGGCGGCGGTCCCGCTGCTGGTCTTCGCGCTCGCCGGACGTCGGGTCGCGGAGCGGGTGTCGGCCTTCCGCCGCCACCAGCGCGGTATCCGCGTCGCGGGCGGCGTCGTCGTCATCCTGCTCGCGGGGGCGCTTGCTCTGAACCTGCCGCAGCAGCTGCAGCGAGCCCTGCCCGACTACACCGGGGCGCTGCAGCAGCAGGTGGACGAGAACGCGTCCGTGCAGGAGGCGCTGGACCTGGGCGGCCTCGTCACCGACGCGAACCGGGAGCTGTCGAACTGCTCCAACGGCTCGACCGAGCTTGCGGACTGCGGCACGGCGCCGCCGCTGACCGGCATCACGCAGTGGCTCAACACCCCCGACAACCAGCCCGTCGACCTCGAGGACCTGCGCGGCCAGGTCGTCCTGATCGATTTCTGGACCTACTCCTGCATCAACTGCCAGCGGGCCATCCCGCACGTGACGGCCTGGTACGACGCGTACCGCGACGCCGGCCTCGAGGTGATCGGCGTCCACACGCCGGAGTTCGCGTTCGAGCGCGAGACCCGCAACGTGGTCGCCGGGGCCCGCGACCTCGGTGTCGAGTACCCGGTCGCGCAGGACAACTCCTACTCGACGTGGACGGGCTATCGGAACCGGTACTGGCCGGCGGAGTACCTCGTCGACGCCGACGGCACCGTGCGCTACATCAAGCACGGCGAGGGCGACTACGGCGTCACCGAGCAGCACATCCGCGACCTGCTGCAGGCCGCCGACCCGGACGTGGTGCTTCCGCCCGCGACCGACGTCGCCGACACCACGCCGGGCGAGGAGACGACGCCGGAGACCTACCTCGCGCTGAACAAGGTCTTCAACTACGCCGGGGTGTCCGACTACGGCTCCGGCGAGGCGACGTACGAGCACCCGGACGACCAGGCGCAGGACACCTTCTCGCTCGGCGGCACGTGGGACGTCGACTTCCAGGGGGCGGCCGCCGCCTCCGACGGCGCGAGCCTGCGCCTCGCGTACCGGTCCACGGACGTGTTCAGCGTGCTCGGCGGTGAGGGGACCGTCACGGCGCGCGTGCTCGCCGAGGACGGCACGGTGCGGGAGGAGCGCGACGTCGACGTGGCCGGCAACCCGACCCTGTACGACGTGCTGCGCGGCGACGGGCCGACCGCGGGCGTCGTGGAGCTGGACGTCCCCGAGGGCGTGTCCGTCTACACCTTCACGTTCGGCTGACGGCCGACGTGCGCGAGCGTCCTGTCGGTCAGGAATCACCCGCGGAATCCTGACCTGGAGGGACTCGCGGTGGGTCCGGGGTCTACGCTCCCGGCATGCGCGATGACGGGCGTCCCGGCCGAAGGCGGCTCCGCCGCTCGACCGTGCTGGTCACCGTGGTGGCCGTGCTGGCGGCAGCGGCCCTCGGGGGGTGGTGGGCGCTGTCGGCGAGCGCCGAGGTGCGGCCGGGATCGTTCCAGTCGAGCACGACGGGCCACCCGGACGAGTGCGCGTTCCCCGCCGACGACTTCTGGGCCCTGTTCGCCCAGGACGAGGAGGTGGTCGCCATGCTGACGGTCGCGAGCGACTCCCGGTGGCCGGTGGAGGTGACGAGCCTGCGTCCGGAGGTGTTCCGGTTCGACCGCCGCGTCGTCCGGCCCGGCGAAGGCTTCGTGTTCCACGACCCGTCGGACGGGCCGCCGCCGGGGGCAGGGACCGCGGACCGTGTCGTCATCCCGCCGGGCAGCGAGGCCGCGCTGTGGATCGTCTCCCCGCTCGACGAGGGCACCACGGTCGATGCGGGCGCCCGCCTCGGGGTGGACCAGGCACCGGTGCGGGTCCGGTCGCTCGGGATCGCCCGTGACACGGTGGTCGACTTCGACAGCCTCTGGATCAGCGGGCTCGACAGCGACTCCGCCGAGTTCCAGAGCGAGCTCGAGGGGCTCTGCGCCGGCTGACGGCGCCGGTCACCCTCACGACCAGCCCTCCACGGCCTGCACCCACGCGCCGACGCGCACCTCCGCGCCGTCGAGCACGTCGAGCTGCGCGGCAGGAACCAGGGTGACGGGGGCGGCGTCGGGGGTCGGGGCGACCTCGACGGCCGTCGTGACGTCCGCGTCGTTCGCCGTGGACATGGCGCGCCACTGCACGGTCGCCAGCGCCCGCTCGCCGGCGGGCACGACGACGCGGCCGGCGACGACGCCCGGCGCCGCCGGCCCCGTCGTGACGTCGTCCTGCGGCGCGCCGTCGGCGTCCCGGAACGTCAGCCGCGGCACTCCGCCGAGGGCGCACGGACGTCCGGAGACGTTCTCGGCGTGCACCGCGAGGTACCGGCTGCCGGTGGCCGCGTCCGGCGCGCCGAGCGTGAGGCGCAGGTCGTCGCCGGTGCACGCGGGGGCGTCGTCGTCCGCGGGCCACGGCTCGACGCCGGCCGGCAGGGGCGCGGTGCGCTCCTCGGGCGCGGGCGGCGCCGACGCCGCGACCCAGCCGTCGCGGCGAGCGGCATGGCCCGGCTCGGTGAGCGTGTAGGCGAGGGGAGCGCCGCCGACGGCGCGCGCCGGGTCGTCGAGCCACCGGGCGACACGGTCCGCCTCGGGGGACGACGTCGGCCCGGCCAGGCCCACCTGGAGCGTCCGCGCCGCGTCCCCGGCCGCCGCCGTGCCCTCGGGGAACCCCGCGTGCACGACCGCCGACACGACGCCGGGCCGTCCGGCCGCCTCGGCGGCGAGCCGTGCCACCGCGGGGTCGGGGACCCGGCCGGAGGTGTCGTACCGCACGGCGCCGTCGGCCGTGCCGAGCGACGCGGCGATCCCGTGCTGAGCGGCCGCCTCCGCCAGCCGCACGAGCCCCGCGCCGTCGGGCGCTTCCGCGCTGACGCCGCTCACCGTCGTCGCGCCCGCGTCGCGGAGGGCGAACGCGTCCGCGACGGACGACGCGTCGCCGTCCTCGGCCACCCATGCCGTGAGGGGGTAGACCTCGACGCCGTGCACGGTGCGGGGCTCCCCGGCGTGCACCGTCGTGGTGTGCGACAGCGTCCGCACGCCGTCGACCTGCGCGGCGGCCAGGAGGCCGTCCGCCCGGGCAGCGGCGGCGCTCGCGGCGGCGGGGTCGAGCCCGTCCTCGAGCACGACGTCGACCTGGGCGCGGGCGACGTCCCCGTCCTTCGCGTCACGGAGGGTCACCTCGTAGCCGGCGACCTCCGCGGAGGCGACGCCGGGGACCTCGGCGGCCTGCCGGGCGGCCGCGCGCAGCTCGTCCGGCACGGGGTCCCAGTGGTGCCGGGCGACGACGAGGGTCACCAGCGCGGCGGCGACGATCAGGGCGGTCACCAGCGCGGACGTGCGTCGTCGGGTCACGAGGGGAGCGTGCCAGACCAGCGGATCGGGCGAGCGGCGGACCTGGGCGCGCCCTGTGCAGATGCTGCGACCTTCCGGATGAGAACCCCCTCATGGTCGCCTCATCCGTGACTCAGGCAACCTCCGCAGGGTTGCCAGGGTGCGACAGATATCAGCAGTCGAACCCGATCGTCCGGCCCGGCGCCGGGTCGCGTTCTACTCCCACGACACGCAGGGCCTCGGCCACGTGCGGCGCACGTCGCTGCTGGCGCGCGCGGTGGTGGACGCCGACCCGGACGTCGACGTCCTCCTCCTGTCCGGCGCGCGGGAGGCGACGAGCCTGCCCCTGCCGGAGCGCACGGAGGTCGTGACCCTGCCCCGCGTCGGCAAGGACCCGGACCGCGGCTACGGGCCCCGCACCTGGGGCGGCACGCTGGACGACGTCGTCCACGTCCGCGCGGGCGTGCTCGACGGCGCGCTGGCCGCCTTCCGGCCCGACGTCCTGGTGGTCGACAAGGTGCCGCTCGGCGTGGGCGGCGAGCTGCTGCCCGCGCTGCGGCGGCTGCGCGCCGAGGGCGGCACCGCGTGCGTGCTCGGCCTGCGTGACGTGCTCGACACCCCCGAGGTCGCCGTCCGCGAGTGGCGCGAGCAACGCTCCACCTCCGTCATCGAGCGGTTCTTCGACGAGGTGTGGGTGTACGGCGACGCGCGCGTCTACGACCCGCTCACGGAGTACGCCCTGCCCGAGCACGTCGCCGCCAAGGCTGTGTTTACCGGATACCTCGGTCGTGGTCGCGCGTCCACCACGGAGCCCTCGATCGACAGCGGGCCCTACGTCCTCTGCCTGGTGGGCGGCGGGCAGGACGGCGCCGCGCTCGCGGAGGCGTTCGCCGCCGCGCCGCTGCCCGCGGGCCACCGGGGCGTGCTCGTCACCGGGCCGTACCTGCCCGAGGCGACGCGCGACCGGCTGCACGCCGGTGCCGCCGGCCGCGACGACCTCGAGGTGCACGCGTTCGTGCGCGACGTCGTCCCCCTCGTCGAGGGCGCGGCCGCCGTCGTGACGATGGGCGGCTACAACTCCGTGTGCGAGCTGCTGGCGTCCGGCCGCCCCGGCCTGGTCGTGCCGCGCACGCACCCCCGCGCCGAGCAGCTCGTGCGCGCCTGCCGGCTCGCCGACCTCGGGCTGCTCGACGTCCTCGTCGGCGCGATCACCCCCGAGCGGGTGGGTGCCTGGCTCGCCCGCACCGCCGCGGACGTCGCGCCCCGACGGCCCGAGATCGACGTCGACCTCGACGGGCTGGCGCGCGTCCCGGAGCTCGTCGCCGGGCTCGTCGCCCGGTTCGCGACGCCCGCCCGCGCGGCGACCGCCGCCCCGCACCCGCAGGACCAGCAGGAGGAGGAGCACCGTGCCACGGCCTGACATCATCCCGAGGACCACCCCGCTGCGCGTCGGCTACGTGACGAAGATGTACCCGCGCTTCTCGGAGACGTTCATCGTCAACGAGGTGCGCGGCCTGGAGCGCCGCGGCGTGCAGATCGAGATCTTCTCGCTGCGCGCCCCGGTCGACACGCGGTTCCACGCGGCGCTGGCCGACGTCGCCGCGCCGGTGCGGTACGTGCCGCGCGCCGCCCGGGCTGCGGACGCCTGGTCGGCGCTCGCGGACGCGCACGACCGGCTCGACCTGCGCGCCCTGCCCGCCGAGACCCTCGCGGACCTGCTCGCCGCCGACCCGGAGGACGCCGTGCAGGCGCTGTGGGTCGCGACCGCCGCGCACGACGCCGGGCTCACCCACCTGCACGCACACTTCGGGTCGGTCGCGACGACGGTCGCGCGGCTCGCCGCCGCCGTGCTCGGCATCGGGTACACGTTCACCGCGCACGCGAAGGACATCTTCCACGAGTCGGTGGACCCCGCCGACCTGCGGGTCAAGCTCTCGGACGCGCGCGCCGTCGTCACCGTGAGCGATCACAACCTCGCCTACCTGCGCGACACCTACGGGCCCGCCGCGGACGCCGTCGTGCGCGTGTACAACGGGCTCGACCTCGACGAGTACGCCCGCACGACGGCGGCGCGCCTGCCCGGGCGCGTGTGCGCCGTCGGGCGCCTCGTCGGGAAGAAGGGCTTCGGCGACCTCCTGGACGCGCTCGCCCGGCTCGTGGCCGACGGCCGCGACGTGCACCTCGACCTCGTCGGCTCCGGGCCGCAGGAGGCCGAGCTGCGCGACCGCGCCGCCGCGCTCGGTCTGCTGCGGGACGGCGCGGAGCACGTGACCTTCCACGGCCCGCTGCCGCAGGACCGGGTGCGGGACGTCGTCGCTCGCGCCGCCGTCTTCGCCGCGCCGTGCGTGCTCGGCGCGGACGGCAACCGCGACGGCCTGCCCACCGTGCTGCTGGAGGCGATGGCGCTCGGCACCCCAGTCGTCTCGACGCCGGTCACGGGCATCCCCGAGGCCGTGCACGACGGCGCGACCGGCCGGCTCGTGCCGCCCGGCGACGCCCCCGCGCTCGCCGCAGCCCTCGGCGCCCTGCTCGACGACCCGGCCGAGGCGCGCCGCCTCGCCGACGGCGGACGGGCGCTGATCGAGGCCGAGTTCGACGTCGTCGGCACGTCCCGGCGGCTGCTGGACGTGCTGGAGAGCGCGGCGACGCCCGCCGCGGAGGGGAGGGCGGCATGAGGGTCGCGTACGTGAGCTCCGACTCGGGCGTCCCGGTGTTCGGCCGCAAGGGCTCGTCCGTCCACGTCCAGGCCGTGCTGCGCGAGCTGGTGCGCGCCGGCTGCGACGTGCACGTCGTCACGACGCGCCCGGGCGACGACACCCCCGCCGACCTCGCCGGCGTCGTCGTGCACCGCGTCCCCGTGGCGCCCACGGGCTCCACGGCCGGGCGCGAGCGGGCCCTGCAGGACGCGGACGCGCAGGTCGGCGACGTCCTCGACGCGCTGCACGAGCGGGCCGGGATCGACCTCGTCTACGAGCGCTACTCCCTGTGGGGCACGGCGGCGACGGCCTGGGCCGACGACGCGGGCGTCCCCAGCCTGCTCGAGGTGAACGCGCCGCTCGTCGCCGAGCAGCGCACCCACCGCGAGCTGGTCGACGAGGCGGGCGCCGAACGCTGCGCGCGCGCGGCCATCGGCGCGGCGACGGCGGTCGTCGCCGTGAGCGGCCCCGTCGCGGCCTGGGCGGCCGACCGCGCCGGCCCGCACCCGGAGAAGGTCCACGTGCTGTCCAACGGCGTCGACACCGGGCGGATCGTCCCGGCCGCAGACCGGTGCGGGGGCCGTCGCGACCTGTCGGACTCTTCGCGCGGACGCGTTCACGGG
>NZ_JBHVBO010000162.1:0-9497 GCF_042668085.1 Isoptericola sp. NPDC057391
GCGCACCGTCAAGCAGGCCGGGATCGGCGCCACGACGCTCGCCGTCGCCGCGGGGCTGGTGCTGGGCGGCGCCGCGCTGCTGCCCGACGCTCCGCAGCCCCTGCCCGGGCCGGCGACCAGCCCGACGCCGTCGGCCCCGTCACCGTCGAGCTCCCCCTCCACGTCGGGCGGCACGTCCTTCCTCCCGATCGAGGTGGGCTACCAGCCGGCGTGGCTCGAAGGCACCGACCTCGTGTGCGGGATGCGGTTCGACGACCTGCCGGCGAACGCCGACGGCAGACGGCTCGAGCTGCTCGCCGACCCCGTGCTCGAGGACGACACCAGCGCCGACGGCACCGAGACCGTCCGGATCTGGCGCGCACCCACCCGGCTGGCGGTCGACGACCCCGCGGACGCCGGCCTCCGGGTGAGTGCGCCCGGCCTGCTGTGGACGGAGGGCGCACAGGTCGTCGACGTCGGCGTCGACACGACCGAGGCGGGGATGGACCAGGTGGGCGACGCGCCCCCCGAGCGAGACGCCGAGGACTCGACGCTGACGACCTGCGCCCCGGAGGCCACGACGCAGGACGGCGTCGCCTCCGACGTCTTCACGAGCCCGTTGCGGCCGGGCGAGTACCAGGTCCGCGCGTTCGTCCAGCTCTGGTCCCCGGACTTCACCCACGCGGAGCTCGTGGTGTCGGAGCCGGTCACGGTGACGCTCGGGGAGGCCGGCGGCCCAGGCTCGGCGAGCGCCCCGCAGGGCGGGTCGGACGTGGGAGCGGCGGAGTGCTCCGCCCACGGGCTCGACCTGCCGGAACCGGACGTCGCCGACCTGCCGGAGGCCGCGCAGGCCACCGTCGTCTCGCTGTTCGACGCCGCCCGGGCCTGCGACGACGAGCGGCTGATCGAGCTCGCCGAGGCGTCCCGGCGGGTCGACGAGAACTGGGGCGCGCGCTCGCCGCGCGAGCTCCTCGAGCTGCCGGGGGCGGAGACGACCGAGGACGTGTACGCGATCCTCGCCCGGCTGCTGTCGGGGACGCAGGTGTGTGCCGTCGAGTCGACCGGCGACGACGGCGTGCAGCGCGCCTACAGCTGGCCCCGCATGTCCATGGGCGGCAGCTGCCCCTCGGCCGGGGTCGACTGGCAGGCGGCGGTGAGCGCCGGCGCGATCACGCTGCAGGAGTCCGACACGATGCGCGAGGCGGGACCGGACGGCTACGAGGGGTGGCGGCTGACCGTCGGCGGGGACGGCAGGTGGATGCAGTTCGTCGACGGCTGGCTGGGGCCGCGTGGCGACTGAGCGGCCCGCCGCGTGCTCCGGTCACGTGGAAGGATGACGGTCATGCCCGACGTCGTCCCCGCAGCAGCCCGCGCCCACACCGAGGACCTGGGAGCCTTCGTCTCCGCCTCGCCGTCGTCGTACCACGCCGCGCAGGAGGTGGCCCGCCGTGCGGAGGCCGCCGGGTACGTGCGGCTGGACGAGACGGCGGCGTGGGACGTGGTGCCGGGCGGGCGCTACGTCGTCGTGCGCGACGGCTCGGCGATCGCGTTCGCGGTGCCGCCGACGGCGGGCGCGACGACGCCGTTCACCATCCTCGGCACGCACACCGACTCCACCGGGTTCAAGCTCAAGCCGAAGCCGACCACCGGCCGCGACGGCTGGGTGCAGGCCGGCGTCGAGGTGTACGGCGGTCCGCTCCTGAACTCGTGGCTGGACCGCGAGGTGGAGCTCGCCGGTCGCCTCGTCACCTCCGACGGCGCGGGCGGCACGGTCGAGCACCTGGTGCGCACCGGGCCGATCGCGCGCATCCCGCAGCTCGCGATCCACCTGGACCGCTCCGCGAACGAAGGGCTGACGCTCGACAAGCAGCGGCACACGCAGCCCGTCGTCGGGCTGGGCGACGTGTCGCAGGCGGACGTGCTGGCGGAGCTCGCCGCCGCGGCCGGGGACGACGTCGAGGCGGCGGACGTGCTCGGGTACGACGTCGTGCTCGCCGAGACGCAGCCGCCGCGCGCGTTCGGCATCGGCGAGGCGCTGTGGGCGTCGCCGCGCCTCGACAACCAGCTCTCCACGCACGCGGCGATCGCGGCGCTGCTCGCCGTCGCGCCCGAGGACCTCGCGGCGATCGGCGTCGTCGCGGCGTTCGACCACGAGGAGATCGGGTCGGGGTCGCGTTCGGGTGCGGCCGGCCCGTTCCTGGAGGACGTGCTGCGGCGCGTGTCGGCCGGGCTGGGCGCGTCGGAGGACGAGCGGGCGCGGGCGTTCGCGGCGTCGCTGTGCGTGTCGTCCGACGTCGGGCACGCGGTGCACCCGAACTACCCCGAGCGGCACGACCCGGCGAACCACCCGCACGCGGGCGGCGGCCCGATCCTCAAGATCAACGCCAACCAGCGCTACGCGACGGACGCGCACGGGGCCGCCCGCTGGCAGGCGGCGTGCGCCGCGGCCGCCGTGCCCAGCCAGGAGTTCGTCTCGAACAACACCGTGCCGTGCGGCTCCACGACCGGGCCGATCACCGCGACGCGGCTCGGCATCCGCGTCGTCGATGTCGGCGCCGCCATCCTGTCGATGCACTCGGCACGCGAGCTCACGGCCGTCGTCGACCCCTGGTACCTGTCCCGCGCGATGCAGGCGGTCCTGGCCGGCTGACGACCACTCGTTGTGGGCGCTGCTGTGGCGTCATTCCTGGCCGGTGAGCGCCAAACCAGCGCCCACAACACCAGTCAGCGGAGGCCGAGCTTGCGGGTGCAGTGGGGCCACTGACCCCAGCCGGCGCGGTCCTGCAGGATCTGCGCGCGCTTGGTCTGCTCGCTCTTGCTGTGGCGGTGCGGCAGGCCCTTGCCGCCGACGGCGCGCCAGGTGCGCCCCGTGAACTGGTACATGCCGTAGAACCCGTTGCCCGTGTTGGTGCGCGGGTTGCCGCCCGACTCGCAGCGTGCGAGCTGGCCCCACACGTTGCGCTTCGTGAGGCGATTCGCCGACACCCAGCCCGTCGCGCCGCCGGGCGCGCGGACCTTGACGCGGTTGGTGTCACGGCCCACGGTGACCGCGCGGACGCTGAGCCTCGTGCCGAGGTGGACGCGCTTGACGATCTTGGAGCGCGCGCCGACGTCCTTGCGCAGCGCGACCTGGCCGCGCGTGTAGCGGGTGCCGGACACGTCCCTCAGCTTGGTCGCCGTGACCGCCTTCTTGGACACCCAGCCGACGGTGCCCGACGGGGTGCGCACCTTGAGGCGGTACCTGCCGCGGTCGAGGACGCGCAGGCGGGTGCCGTCGTCGGGCCGGGCGATCGTGCGGGAGCCGCTGGACCGCTTCTTCGTCACCGGGGCGCGGTTCCACTTCACCCAGCGGACGTCGCCGCTCGACGCGGCGGTGCGCACCGACGAGGAGACGGCGGAGGAGGTGGCGGCGGAGGCGGGGGCCGCGGTGGCCGCGGCCGGCACCACCATGGCGGAGGTGACGAGCGCGCCGGCGACTGCGGCCACGACGGATCGGCGGGCGGTGGATCGAGGCATGCGTACCAGGGAACGATGTCACGATCGGATAACAAAACCCGTTCGTGGATGGTCACACCCTCTTCACCGGATGGCGACGCCATCCCGTGGCAAACCGCGACATCACGCCACTTTCACCCGCTTCACCTATGGGTGGACATGCCCGACCTGCGCCTCAGGCGCGGCGTCGACGGCGCACGAGCAGCAGCGCTGCCCCGCCCCCCAGCAGCACGGCCGCGGCGACGACGAGCGCTGCCACCTCCGCCCCCGTGCGCGGCAGCTGCTCGACGGCGGCCGTCGCCCCGTCGACGTCCCCCGACAGGGCGATCGCCTGCTCGGGGGCGTCGGCCGCGGGCAGCGCGCCGCCCACGACGTCGTCCGACGCCGCCGAGGCCTCGGGCCGCGGAGTCGCGGGCTCGTCCTCGGGCGCAGGCCGCGTGTCGCCGTCGGACCCGGCAGGCGTCTCGGTCTCGCCCTCGGTCTCGGTCTCGGAGCCGGGGACGGCCGGCTCCTCGGTCACGCCCTCCTGCGGGGGCGCCGCCGGGGTCGAGGCCTCGGGACCGGGCGCCTCGCTGTCGGGTGTGGCCGGCGTCGTCGCCTCCGTGGCCGGGGGCTCCGACCGCTCGGGCGTCGCGGACGGCTCGGGGACCGGAACGGAGGCCGGGGTGCACACCGGCTCCTGCCCGCCCTCGCCGAAGTGCTCGTTGTAGCCCTCGACCTGCACCCAGGTGATGCACAGCCCGGCCGGGACGGCACCAACCAGCGCGGACCAGGGCAGGAACTGCTTCCCGACGTACGCCCCCGAGGGCCTCTGGTTGAGGGTCTCGAAGTGGATGCCGGCGCCCTGCTGCCCGGCGCCGGGCGTCGTGTACCGGATGTTGACGTGCCCGCCGTCCCGGAAGGCGTCGCCCGCGGGCAGGGTGAGCCCGTCCGCGGTGACTCGGTAGGGCGGCTCGTCGTCGGAGCCGCCGGCGGCAGCCGGCCCGGCGGAGATCAGGAGGAGGGCAGCGGCGGTCGCCGCCACGGTGGCATGGCGCATCGGGGGTCCTTCGTCGGCGTCGGGGTGCGGCTCGGCTCCGGGGAGGCGGAGCGGCCTGCAGCCCCGCGATCCTAGGTCGATTCCGCCGGGTATATGGCTTTTTCGCCAGATTTCACCCTGATATCAGGACACACTTCACCCGCGGCCCGCGTCCGTCGGCACCGACCCGCACGGCCTCCGCGCGGTGCGAGACTGTCGCCCGTGCCCGCCGCCCCTGCCCCCGAGCAGCACCCGCTGCTCGACGTGCTCACCGCGCACGGCGCGCGGGCGGACCGGCTCACGCACGTGCGCACCTTCCCCGCACGCGCCGGGGTGACGTCGGACTGGCCGGCCTGGGCGGACCCGGGCGTGGTCGCCGGCTACCGCGCGCTCGGCGTCGACCGCCCCTGGGCGCACCAGGTCGAGGCCGCCGACGCCGCCCGGTCCGGACGCCACGTCGCGCTCGCGACGTCGACCGGGTCGGGCAAGTCGCTCGCGTTCTGGCTGCCCGCGCTCACGGCGGTGCGCGGCCCCGAGCCCGCCACCGTGCTCTACCTCTCCCCCACCAAGGCGCTGGCGGCCGACCAGCTCGCCGGCCTGGAGCGGCTGGTCGGCGCGATGCCCGGGGCCCGCCCGCGCGTCGCGACCTGCGACGGCGACACCCCCACGGAGGAGCGCCGCTGGGTGACCGAGCACGCCGACGTGGTGCTCACCAACCCCGACTTCCTGCACTTCTCGCTGCTGCCCGGCCACCGGCGGTGGGCGCGGCTGCTGCGCGGGCTGCGGTACGTCGTCGTCGACGAGGGGCACGCGTACCGCGGCGTGTTCGGGGCGCACGTGTCGCTGGTGCTGCGGCGGCTCGCCCGGCTGGCCGCCCACTACCGCCCCCTGTCGGACGATCCGTTCGCCGGAGGGGGCCCACGGCCCGACAGGTCGCCGGTTTTCGTGGTGGCCAGCGCGACGACGGCGGAGCCCGCGGCGAGCACGGCGCGGCTGGTGGGGGTGCCGCCCGAGGAGGTGGTCGCGGTCACCGCGGACGCGTCGCCGGCGGGACGACGCACGTTCGCGCTGTGGCAGCCGCCCGAGGTGGCGGGGTTCGACCGGTCGCGGGCCACCGGGGAGACGCCGTCGCACGACGACGACCCGTGGGCGCTGCCCGACCCGCTCGACCCCACCCACTCCGAGCACGAGACCGAGGCCGTGCTCACCACCCGCGGCGCCGCGGAGCACCCGCGCCGGTCGGCCACCGCCGAGACGGCCGACCTGCTCGCCGACCTCACGGCGCACGGCGCGCGCACGCTCGCGTTCACCCGGTCGAGGAGGGGCGCGGAGTCGGTGGCGCAGCAGGCGCGCGACCACCTGCGCCCGGTGGCGGCGGGGCTGGAGTCCCGGGTGGCGAGCTACCGCGGCGGGTACCTCCCGGAGGAGCGCCGCGAGCTGGAACAGGCGCTGCGCACCGGCGCGCTGCGCGGGCTGGCCACGACCAACGCGCTCGAGCTGGGCGTCGACATCTCCGGGCTCGACGCCGTGCTCGTCGCCGGGTGGCCCGGCACGCGCGTGTCCCTCTGGCAGCAGGCGGGGCGCGCCGGGCGCGCGGGCGCCGAGGGCCTGGTCGCGTTCGTCGCGCGCGAGGACCCGCTCGACACGTACCTCGTGACCCACCCGGAGGCCGTGTTCGACGCCGCGCTCGAGGCCACCGTCTTCGACCCGGCCAACCCGCACGTCCTGGCGCCCCAGCTGTGCGCCGCGGCGCAGGAGGTGCCGCTGCGCGCCGACGACCTCCCCGCCTTCGGCGACCCGCGGGCGGTGCGCGAGGTGCTCGACGTGCTCGTCGCGCGCGGCGCCCTGCGGCGCCGCCCGTCCGGCTGGTACTGGACGCACGCGCAGCCCGCGTCGGCGATGGCGGACCTGCGCGGCACGGGCGGCCGGCCCGTGCGCGTGGTCGAGGCGACCACGGGGCGGCTCCTCGGCACCGTGGACGCCGGGTCGGCGGACGGGCAGGTGCACGACGGCGCGGTGTACGTGCACCAGGGCACGACGTTCGTCGTGGACCACCTGGACCTCGCCGAGCACGTGGCGCTCGTGGTGCGCAAGGACGTGGAGCACGGCACCTGGTCGCACGAGGTCATGGAGATCGCGATCGACGCCGACGGGCACCGGCCGGTCGAAGGCCGCGACTGGGGCCCGGTGCGGTGGGGCCTCGGGCCGGTGGAGGTGACGAGCCAGGTGGTGAGCTTCCAGCGCCGCCGCCTGCCGGACATGCAGGTGCTCGGCACGGAGGCGCTCGACCTGCCGTCGCGCACGCTCGCCACGACCGCCGTCTGGTGGTCCGTGCCGGACTTCGTGCTGCGGGCGGCGGGCGTCTCCCCCGACGAGACGCCGGGCGCGCTGCACGCGGCCGAGCACGCCTCGATCGGGCTGCTGCCGCTGCTGGCGACGTGCGACCGGTGGGACCTGGGCGGCGTCTCGACCGAGGTGCACCCCGACACCGGGGAGGCCACCGTCTTCGTGTACGACGCGTACCCGGGCGGCGCCGGGTTCGCCGAGCGCGGGTACGAGCTCGGCGCCCGCTGGCTGCGCGCCACCCGCGACGCGATCGCCGCGTGCGCCTGCGCCGAGGGGTGCCCGGCGTGCGTCCAGTCGCCCAAGTGCGGCAGCGACAACGCGCCCCTCGACAAGTCCGCGGCACTGCGCTTGTTGGATGCCGTGCTGAGCCACGCGCCGGCGGAACCTACCATCGTGAGGTGACTACCGAGATCGACCTCGCCGAACGCCGCCGTTCCCGCGAGGACACGCGCGTCGACCCCGCCAACTCCCGCTCCTGGCTGCTGCTGTCCGCCCTGCGCGACGACATGTTCGACGCCGCCCAGCTCTCCCGCGCCGACCAGGTGATCCTCGACTGCGAGGACGCGGTCGACGACAGCCGCAAGGACGAGGCCCGCCAGAAGGTGCTCGACTGGTTCTCCCAGGGCGGCCGCGCCTGGGTGCGCATCAACGAGCGCGGCTCGCAGGCGTGGGCCGACGACGTCCGCGCCCTGTGGGACTCGAAGGGCCTGCGCGGCGTCATGCTCGCCAAGACCGAGTCGCCCGACCAGGTGATCGACACGGCCCAGCGGCTCGGCGGCAGCGTGCCGGTGATCCCGCTGGTCGAGTCCGCGCTGGGCATCGAGGACGCCGTGAGCATCGCGCGCGCCCCCGGGGCCTTCCGCCTGGCGTTCGGCTCCGGCGACTACCGTCGTGACACCGGCACCGCCAACGAGTCCCTCGC
Source organism: Isoptericola sp. NPDC057391 (assembly GCF_042668085.1). Lineage (NCBI taxonomy): Bacteria > Bacillati > Actinomycetota > Actinomycetes > Micrococcales > Promicromonosporaceae > Isoptericola > Isoptericola sp. NPDC057391. The sequence continues at coordinate 7,761 of NZ_JBHVBO010000162.1, forward strand.
GATGGCGTACCCGCGCTCGCGCCTCGTCACCGCCAGCCGCATCGGCGGGCTGCCGGGCCCGATCGACGGCCCCACCGTCGGCACCAGCCACTCGCTGCTGCGCGAGCAGTCGGCGGACGGCGTGGCCCTCGGCCTCACCGGCAAGCTCTGCCTGGACCTGGAGACGCCGGCCGTCATCAACGAGTCCTTCAGCCCGTCCAGCGCCGACGTCGCGTGGGCGATCGACTTCCTGGCCGACTTCGAGGCGTCCGGCTCCGTGATCCGTGACGGCTCGGACAAGCCCCGCCTGGCGCGCGCCCGGAAGATCAGCGAGCGCGCCGCGCTGTTCAACGTCAACCCCTCCTGATCCCCGCCGCATCCCGGCCCGGTCGCGCCTCACGGCGCCGCCCCGGGCCGGGGAGGCGGCTCGGTCCCCGACCGCGCCGCGCGTCCCGGGGCCGGTCCGGGCCGCGGCCCCGCGCGGGCGTGCGCCGTGGCGTCGCCGAGCGAGCCCGCCCACGGCCCCACCTCCGGGCCGAGGGCGGCGCGCGACGCCCGGACGCCGACGGTGCCGCCGTCCTCCGGGACGCACGCCACCACCTGCCCGCCGTTGCGGTGCACGGCATCGGTCGCCGTCGCGCAGGGGTCGGCGCCCTGCCGCCACGCCGTCGCGGCGGCGAGCGCGCCCAGGTCCGCCGCGGCCTGCGCCGCCCCTCGCGCGCGCTGCGCGGCGCCCAGCGCAGCCACGGCCAGCGCGAGCAGCACGACCACCGCCGCGAGTGCGAGCACGACGACGGTCCCCGCGCCGCGCTCCCGGGCCACGGGCGACCGGTCCTCGCACACCCGGTCCTCACCCGGCCCGTCCTCCCCCGGCCGGCCCTCGCGAGGCCTGGCGGGTGCCGCCCTCACGGCTCCACCCACGCCGTCGCGTCCCCCGACGCCCGCACGGGGGCACCCGCGAACCACCCGCCCACGACCGGCCGGGTCACCGAGACCCGCACCCACGTGCCGTCCCGGGTGACGGTCAGCTCCGTGTCCTCGCCCCCGACCTGCGCGACGGCCTGCCGCACCGCCGCGTCGTCCTCGCCGATGGCGTAGGCGCGCGCGCCGGCCCGGGCCGCGTCCAGGGCGCGCATCTGCGCCGTGGACGCGGCCGCGAGGCTGAGCACCGCGACCAGCAGGAGCACCACCACCGGCAGCCCGACGGCGAGCTCGGCGGTCACCGCGCCGCGCTCGTCCTCGGCTCCGTGCGGCCGTGCTCCGTGGGCCCGCGCCGTGCGGGCACCTCTGCTGCGGTGCGGGCGCATCAGACGGACAGCGCCGAGCTGATGATGGACTCCAGCAGGCCCCGGACGGTGTCGCTCTTGAGCACCGCGATGAGCAGGCCGGCGAAGCCGACCGCCGCCACGGTGGCCACGGCGTACTCCGCGGTGGCCAGCCCGGCCTCCGGGTCCAGGAGGTCGGGCGTCGGCCCTGCCGTCGTCCCCGTCCCGCCGCTCACGCCGGCCCTCGCTGCCGTCCCCGGCTCCAGCTCGCCCTCGGCCGCCACGCGGCCGTCGTCCTCGTTCGTCATGGCTCTTCCGTTCCCTTCGTGGGTCGTTCCTTGCGGTGTCGTTCTCGACCTGCGCCGGACGGTCCGGGCCGGTCGTGGGGGGGGCCGCCCGGGGGGGGGGGGGGGGGGGCCCGCGGGGGGCCCCGGGGGGGGGGGGGCGGGGGCGGGCCCCCCCCCCCCACGCGGGCGCCCCCCCCCCGCCGCCC
>NZ_JBHVBO010000163.1:0-9433 GCF_042668085.1 Isoptericola sp. NPDC057391
CTGACGGGCCGGTCAGGCGGGGTCGGTGCCCGCCTGACGGCGGGCGGTGGCGGCGGCCTCCTCGGCCGCCTCCGCCCGCTCCGCCGCGCGGGCCGCGGCCCGCTCCGCCTTCTCGGCCTTGCGCACGGCGCGCGAGTCGCGCTTGGTCCGACGACGCTCCTTGCGGCGCTCGATGAGCTCGTAGAGCACCGGCACCACGAACAGCGTGAGCAGCGTCGAGGAGATGAGGCCGCCGATGACCACGAGGGCCAGCGGCTGGCTGATGAACGACCCGCCACCGGTGAGGCCGATCGCCATCGGCGTCAGCGCGAAGATCGTCGCCAGCGCCGTCATGACGATGGGCCGCAGACGCTTGCGGGCGCCCTCGCGCACGGCCTCGTCCAGCGACCGGGGCTGCCCGTGCGCCGGGTCCCGGTACTGGTTGATGAGGTCGATGAGCACGATCGCGTTCGACACCACGATGCCCACGAGCATCAGCACGCCGATGAGCGCCGGGACGCCCAGCGGCGTGTCGGTGGCGAGCAGCGCCAGCAGCGCGCCGGTGGCCGAGAACGGCACCGACACCAGCAGGATCAGCGGCTGCACCAGCGACCCGAAGGTCGCGACCATCACCAGGTAGACGATGGCGATCGCGGCGACCAGCGCTAGGCCCAGGTCGGCGAAGGCGTCGGCCTGGTCGGCCGCGACGCCGCCGATCTCGACGGTGGCCCCGGCGGGCAGGTCGAGGTCGTCGGTGGCCGCGGTGATGTCGGCGCTGAGCGTGCCGACGTCCTGCGTCTCGGGGGTCACGGAGACCGTGGCCGAGCGCTCGCCGTCGGTGCGGGAGATCGACGTGGGCACGTCGACCTTCTCGACGGTCGCGACGTCGGTGAGCGGCACCATGCCCGCGGCGGTGGGGATCTCGAGGTCCTCGATCTCACCCTGCGTGGCCGGCGCGTCGCCGGTCTTCACGACGACGTCGATCGGGCCGTCGCCGAGGTCCACCTCGCCCGCGGTCTGCTCCGGGTCCATCGCGCCGGACACGATGCCGGACACCTGGGTCTCGGTCAGCCCCGCCTCGGCGGCCTTCTCCCGGTCGACGGACACCTGCACGACCTGCTGCGCGGCGGCGAGGTCGTTGGTCACCTCGGCCACGCCGTCCAGCCCGGACACCGCGTCGGTGACCTGCTGCGCCGCGGACTCGAGGTCGTCGCTGTCGTGCGCCTGCACCACGAGGTCCACGGTGGTGGAGCCGAAGCCCGAGTCCCCGCCGGAGACGCTGACCTCGGAGGTGACGCCCGCGCCGGCCAGCGGCTCGACGGCGTCGCGGATCTCGGTCTGCGCCTCGACGCCGTCCGCCTCGGGGTCGAGGGTGATCGCGAAGGTGGCCTGCGGCGCGGAGCCGCCGCCCATGAACGCCGCCATCGCGGCGTCGCCCGAGCCGACGGTGGTCTGCACGCTCTCCACGGCGTCGACGCCGGCCAGGGCGTCCTCGACCTCGCTGGCCGCGGCGTCCTGCGCCTCGAGCGACGCGCCGGTCTCGAACGTCTGGGTCACCGTGACGGTGTCCTGTCCGGAGTCGCCGATGAAGTTGGTCTCCAGGCGCGGCACCAGGGCGAGCGTGCCGCCGAGGACGGCGACCGCGACGACCAGCGTGACCCACGGGTGGCGCAGCGCCGCGCCGAGGCTCGGCACGTACGCGCGCTGCCACAGGCCGCGGCGCTCCTTGGCCTCGGCGGCCTCGCGGATGCGCTCCGCCTCGGCCGGGTCGGCGGCGACGGCGGGCGCCTTGACGAACCAGTACGCGAGGACCGGCACGATCGTCAGGGCCACGACCAGCGACGCGAGCATCGCGATCGCGACGGTCATCGCGAACGGCCGGAACAGCTCGCCCACCATGCCGCCGACCAGCGCGATCGGCAGGAAGACCGCGACCGTGCTGATGGTCGACGCGGTGATCGCGCCGCCCACCTCGCGCACCGCGGTGAGGATGGCGGCCTTCTTGTCCTCGCCGTACGACAGGTGTCTCTTGATGTTCTCGATGACCACGATGGCGTCGTCGACGACGCGGCCGATCGAGATGGTCAGGGCGCCCAGCGTGAGGATGTTGAGCGTGTACCCGGTGGCGTTCATGACCACGAAGGTCACGGCCAGCGACAGCGGGATCGACACGGCCGACACGAGCGTGGAGCGCAGCGAGACCAGGAACACGAGGATGACGATCACGGCGAACAGCAGGCCGAGCCCGCCCTCGGTGGCGAGGCCCTCGATCGACTCCTCGATGAACGGCGCCTGGTCGAACACGACGGCGGTCGTGACCCCGGCGTCCTCCAGCTCGGGCTTGAGGTCGTCCATCGCGTCCTGGACGGCGTGGGAGACGTCCACGGTGTTGCCGTCGGGGGTCTTGGTGATGGCGACGCCCAGCGAGGACTCGCCGTCGAGCCGGGAGTGCGACGTCGCCTCGACCGGCACGACCTCGACGCTGGCCACGTCGGCGAGCGTCACGGGCTCGGGGGCCGCCGGGGCCTGGGTGGCGGCGCCCGCCGGGGGCGCCCCGGTCCCGTCGCCCACCTCGCCCGTGGTGCCGCCGGTGGCGTCGCCGGCGCCCGTCGTCGCGCCCGCACCGGCGGCCGGGTCCGGCACGAGCGGCAGCGCCTTGAGCTCCTTGACGCTCTCGATGCTGGAGCCGGCCTGCACGGAGTAGGTGACGTCGTCGTCGGTGATCGTGCCGGCGGGCAGCACGACGCCGTTGTCCTTGAGCACGTCGGCGACGTCCTGTGTCGTCAGGCCGGCCGCGGCGAGCTTCTTCGTCTTGACGTCGACGAGCACCTGGTCGGTCTCGCCGCCGGTGACGGCGACGGAGCGCACGCCGTCCAGGTCCTCCAGCGCGGGCACGACGACGGTGTCGACGGTGTCCGCGAGCGCCGCGGGGTCGACGTCGCCGTCCGCCCCCGCCGCCGCGAGCTGGATGACCGGCAGGTCGTCGAGCGAGCCGGTGACGACCTGCGGCTCGACGTCCTCCGGCAGCTGCGACTGGATGCGGGTGACGGCGGTCTGGAGCCGCTGCGTGGCCGCGTCCATGTCGGTGCCGTACTCGAACTGCACGGTGGTCACCGAGCTGCCGGTGGACGCCGTCGAGCCGATGGACTCGATGCCCTCGACGGACTGCGCGGCGGCCTCGAGCGGCTCGGTGACGCGCTGCTCGACCACCTCCGGCGACGCGCCCGGGTAGGTCGCGACGACCGCGCCCGCCGGGAGCTCCAGGGACGGGATGAGCTCCTGCTTGAGGGAGCCCAGGCTCATCGCCCCGAAGACGAAGATCGCGATCGTCGCCAGGGCGACGACGGCGCGGTTCGCCAGGGACAGGCGGGCAAGTCGGAACACGCTCACTCCAGACGGGCGGTCGGCAGGGGGCACGACTCCGCTGTCGTGACGCTTGGGCTGAACGGACGATACGCCGCCCGAGTTCCCGCCCACATCATCCGGAAGAACGATGTCCGGGCGGCGTCACAGCTCGGACATGGCCTCCTCCGGCGTGCCCTCGACGGCGCGCGCGGCGCGGTTCCACCGCGCCCACAGCACCTTCTCGCCGAGCCGGCCGGCCATCGTGTGGGCGGTGAGCAGGAAGACGACGACGCCCACGGCCAGCACCCCGACGCCGACCCAGTACGGGGCCGAGGCGCCGACCGGGTGCAGCAGGCCGGCGATCACCGGGGCGGGGGCGGCGAAGCCCCAGCGCACGAGGTTGAAGGCGCCGGTCGTGACGCGGCGGTCGGGGTCGCCGAGGGCCAGCGACAGGTCGGTGAGGATCGCGTTGGCGATGCCCATGAACACGCCCGCGACGACGAGCACGACGATCGACGCCGCCGTCGGGAGGCCGAGGGCGAGCAGGAGCGTCATGACGAGCACGCCGGCGACGGCGATCCCGAGGGTCTGCACGGCGCCGATGGTGTGCGCGAGCTTGTGCCCGACGACGAGGATGCCGAACGCGAGGCCGAGGCCCCAGGCGGTGAACACCAGGCCCAGGGGGACGACGTCGAGCCCGAGGAAGATGGGCGTGTAGCCGAGGATGATGAAGAAGACGAAGTTGTAGGTGGCCGTCACGACCGCGAGCGCGAGGAACGCGGGCTTGCGGAACAGCGAGAACACCTGGCCGACGCGCAGCGGGGTCGGCTTCTCGGCCGGGTCCTTGAGCTTGGTGATCGACATGGCCAGCGCGACGATCATGAACAGGCCGCAGGCGAAGAACGGCACGCGCCACGAGAAGCTCCCGAGCAGTCCGCCGATGAGCGGGCCGACGGCGAACCCGAGCCCGACGCAGGTCTCGAAGATGCCGACCACCCACTCGCGGTCGTTGGCGAGGGAGACGAGCAGCACCATCGCGGTGGCGAAGAACATGGCGTTGCCCAGGCCCCACAGCCCGCGCAGCGCGGCGAGCTGGCCGATCGACGTGCTCAGGGCGGCGAGGATCGCGGCGATCGCGACGATGGTCACGCCGGTGCCGAGGATCTTCTTGTAGCCGAACTTCCCCGTGGCGAGCACGGCCGGGATCATGCCGACGGCCATGACCGCGATGTACGCGGTGAACAGGAGCTCGATCTGCCACGTGGTGGCGCCGATGGCCTCCCCGATCACCGGAAGGATCGGGTCGACGACGGCGATACCGGCGATCGCGAAGAACGCGGTCAGCGCGGTCGCGTAGATCGCGGTCTTGTTCGGTTCGTTGCGTGTGCCTGCCACGGACTCCTCACTCCTGCCCCACGGTCGCCGCGGGCTCGTCTGCTGCTGGTGCGTCGCGCCGTCGTCGCCGGTCACCGGCCGGCGGGGGCGTCGGGATACCTGCATGATGCAGGTAATTACCTGTAGGATACACCTATGACCGCTTCCCGGGGAAACAATGTGGCGGACCCGCGCACCGACCAGGACGACGACGCCTCGACGCCCGCGATCGTCGCCCGCGTCGAGCTCGGACTCGCCCAGCTGCTGCGCCGCGCCGAGCGCACCACGGCGGCGACCACCGTCCGCACCGGGGGTCACGACCTCGACCGCTCCGGCTACCTGCTGCTGCACGCGCTGCGCGACGGCGGCCCCCAGCGCGTCCAGGCCCTCGCCGAGCGGCTCGGGATCGACGCCTCCACCGTGACGCGCCAGGTCGTGGCCCTCGAGCGCGCGGGCCACGTGCAGCGCTCCCGCGACCCGCACGACGGCCGCGCCGTCCTCGTCTCCGCGACCGCCGGCGGCCGGGACGCCCTGCGCGCGCAGCGGCGCCGTCGCAGCGCCACGTACTCCACCGTGCTCGCGGACTGGAGCCCCGCCGACCGCATCCGCCTCGCGGAGCTCGTCGAGCGTCTCAACGCCGACCTCGACGCCTACAAGAGAGACCCTCCCCCGGCCTGACCCGGGCTCCCACAACTGTTTCCCCGGCCGACGGTTGTCCCGGTCGCACGACCCGCTCCTCCTGGTTAGCGTCGACGTCGGTGCCCGCGGCGATTCCGCGCGCCCACCGACCTGCCCGCCCCACGTACCGGATCAGAGGAGATCGGCGTGAGCTCCCAGGCCACCGCAGACCCGAACCCCCACGAGCGACGGCGACGGCGCGTCCGGCGTGCGGTCGCGGCCGCCGTCGCGACGGCGCTGGCGCTCGCCGTCTCACTGGTCCTCGTCCCGGGACCGGAGAGCGAGTCCGCCCCGAAGTTCAACGTCCGGTGCGACGAGCTCATCGAGGGCATCGAGGGCATCGCCGACGTGGCCGACCTGCCCGGCGGCGGCCTGCCCGACGCCCACACCGAGACGATCGACGACTATGAGTACGACAACCCGGCGGAGAAGCTGCGGCCCCGCCAGGAGCCCACCGAGGCCGAGCTCAAGGCCCTCACCGGCAGCTACGAGGACTACACGCCGGGCACCGAGGAGCACATGCTGCGCCGCTGGAAGGCGTACGAGGGCGACTGGGAGTGGGACCGCTGGCGCAACACCTACATCCCCGCGGTCTCGAACGACTACCGCGGCGACGGCTACCACCGGAACGTCGCGAAGCGGCTCAAGCTCGGCGGTGCCGACTGGATGTGCGAGGACAACAAGCTCTGGGAGGAGGAGAAGCTCAGCTCGAAGCGACGCTACGACTCCGTGAACCGCAAGCTCAAGATCGCGTACGAGCTCAAGTCCGGGGACTCGCCGCTCAAGCTGGAGCAGCTGCGCGCGGACCAGGCGCTGCGCGCCAAGGGCTGGCGCGTCGTCTACATCTTCAGCAAGGAGCCCCGCCCCGGCCAGGTCCGCCTGCTGCAGCAGCACGGCATCGAGCACACGAACCTGCGCTCGACGGCCGTTCCGAGGAACCCGTCGCCGCCCGGGAGCACCGCGATGGACCCGCGGTGCGCGACGACGGCGCAGGCCTCGACCCTCGCCTGCCGCACGACCGCCGGACCAGCCAAGCAGCTCGCGGGCGGGTCCGGGCGCAACGCGGCCGAGGCCCGCGAGGGCCAGCGGATCCGCAACGACCTGGGGCAGGACAGCCGCCGCCCTGGATTCGGCGCGCGGCGCCCCGGCGGCATCGACTGGCGCTCGCTCGAGCTCAAGTACGTCACCGACGACCCGAAGAACGAGGACTACGGGTACGCCTTCTCCGCCGACGAGCTCCCCGACGACGGCGAGGCGGAGCCCGGCTTCGGCGGTGAGGCCGCGCTCGACCTGTCGTCGGACGCCCTGTTCACCTGGCTGGCGCTCGACCCGAGCCAGTTCTGGGTCAACCTCAACCCCGACACCCCCGAGACGGTCATCGACGAGCAGTTCGCCAGCACGGACGCCGGACGGGTGCTGCTCGAGGCCGACCTGGAGTTCAAGCGCACCATCGCCGACGGCATGAACCCCGACACCGAGCTCGGCAAGGCCTTCTGGGACTCGCTGGAGCGCACCGACGAGGGCGTCATCTGCTACGACTGGTACCGCTTCTGGGTGGACCCCAAGCCCGCGACCGTCCGCCAGGACGACGGCGAGCTGTACATCCTCGACGCCCCGCTGCGCGCCCAGATCGAGCCGGTCGAGGTGGACTGGGAGATGCCGGGCGAGGACATGTGTGCCGACGCCCCGGAGGACGTCGTCGAGCGCAACAACCAGCGGATCGTCGACACGTACGCGCCGTACCTCGAGCAGGCCGTCAACACCGATCCCGTGTACGCCGACCTGCGCCGCGTCTACACCGCCCGGGTCGCGTCGGAGTGGATCAAGGAGCGCGACGCCGAGCGTCCGGGCGCCTTCCACGACGTCATCGGCACGGGCGACGTCTCCGCCTGGCCCGCGAGGACGGAGTGGGACCCGCGCGAGGTCTACGACCAGTACCTGGAGCGTCTGCAGACCCCGCTGTACCGCTACGAGTACGAGCACGGCGACATGCAGTACTGGCTGGAGATCACGGGTGGCGTCGAGTTCCCCGACGCCCCGCGCGACCCCATGGACGCCGAGACCTTCGAGCGGGAGCACCCGCGCCTGCCGGACACGGTGCGTTCGTCCCGGCTCGAGGCCGCCAGCCTTCCCGTCGAGGCGCAGGAGGGCGACGTCGGCACGCAGGCCGAGGGCGCGGAGAGCACCGCCTGGCTCGGCGGCGGCACCGTGCAGCAGGCCGAGGACCCCGACCCCGACCCGACGGACCCGCCGGACCCCGACCCGACCGATCCGCCGGACCCCGACCCGACCACCCCGCCCGGCGAGGACGGCGGCGGCGGAGACGGCGACAACGATGGTGACGACGGTGGCGGCGCCACCGACCCGGGCCGGGGCGACGACGCGGGCAGGGGCGACGACGCCGGCCGTGCCGACCGGCAGCCTCAGCCGCCGCGCGCGGAGGCGCCGGCACCCGAGGCCGCCCCGCTGCCGGGCAGCCTGCCCACCACGGGGTTCGGCGACGCCTGGCTCGCGCCGACCGCGGTGGTGCTGCTGCTCGTCGGCCTGGGCCTGGTACTGCTGCGTCGCCGCTGGTTCCGGCGGTCCTGACTACCGCGGGAGGGTGCTCTCTGCCCTGAGCAGATGCGCTGCCGGCAGAGAACCCTCCCGCGGCGCCCGCCGTCGTCGGACGGTGGGGTCATGAGCACACCGACACTGAGCACCCCCGCACCGCCCGCCCCACCCGCCTTCGACGACCAGCTCACGGCGCGGCTGCTGCACCAGCGCATCGTGGTGATCGGCACCGAGATCGACGACGCCGTCGCGAACCGCGTCGTCGCGCAGCTCCTGCTGCTGTCGGCCGAGGACCCGCGCTCCGACGTCGCGCTGTACGTCAACTCCCCCGGCGGCTCCGTCACCGCGGGGCTCGGCATCTACGACACGATGCGCCTGCTGCCGAACGACGTCGTGACGGTCGGGTTCGGCTTCGCCGCCAGCATGGGCCAGTTCCTCCTCACCACCGGCACGAAGGGCAAGCGGTACGTGCTGCCGCACACGCGGGTGATGATGCACCAGCCGTCGGCCGGCATCGGGGGTACGGCCGTCGACATCGCGATCCAGGCGGAGAACCTGGAGCACACCAAGCGCGTGATGCACGAGCTCATCGCGCAGCACACCGGCCGCACCGTGGAGCAGATCGCCGCCGACAGCGACCGCGACCGCTGGTTCACCGCCACCGAGGCGGTCGAGTACGGCATGGTCGACCGGATCGTCGAGAGCGTCGAGGACGTGCGGCCGTCGGCCGCCGGCCGGAAGGCGGGGCTGTGATGACCGTGCCCATGGAACGGATGAGCTACACGATCCCGAACGTCGTCGAGCGCACCCCGCTGGGCGAGCGCTTCTCCGACGTCTTCAGCCGCCTGCTGCGCGACCGCATCATCTTCCTCGGCACCGAGATCGACGACGGCGTGGCCAACGTCGTGATGGCGCAGCTGCTGCACCTGGAGTCCGAGGCCCCCGAGCAGGAGATCGGGCTGTACATCAACTCCCCCGGCGGCTCGGCCACGGCGATGACCGCGATCTACGACACGATGCAGTACGTGCGCAGCGACGTCGCCACCACCTGCATGGGCCAGGCGGCGTCCGCCGCCGCGGTGCTGCTCGCGGCCGGCACGCCCGGCAAGCGCACCGTGCTGGAGCACTCCCGCGTGCTGCTGCACCAGCCGTCCACCCAGGGGCAGGGCACCGTGTCCGACCTCGCCATCCAGGCGCGCGAGGTGCTGCGCCTGCGCGCCGAGACCGAGCAGCTGCTCGCCCGGCACACCGGGCAGACCGTGGAGCGGTTGCGCACCGACACCGACCGGGACCTCATCCTCTCGGCGCAGGACGCCGTCGACTACGGGGTGGCGGACGCCGTCGTCACGTCGCGCAAGCTGTCCGCCGCGGCCTGAGGTAGTTCGAGACTCGCCGAGGTAGTTCGCTACCTGCCGAGGTAGTTCGTGACTCCTTGTCACGAACTACCTCGGCGAGTCTCGAAATAACTAGCGCTCCGAGTGGTGAGGCGGCGAGGGCGACGACG
>NZ_JBHVBO010000164.1:0-9404 GCF_042668085.1 Isoptericola sp. NPDC057391
TCCACGAGGCGAGCCGTCTCTCGGTGCGGGAGCTAGGCCAGGACGACGGTCAGCGTCCCGCCGCCGTACCCGGCGACGTCGACCACCGCGTCGAGCCGCCGCCCGCCGCCGCGCAGGAACGCCACGGGCGCACCCGGCAGCGGCCGGCGGGCGGAGTCGAACACCTCGGCGAGCCGCAGGTGCGTCGCCCCTTCGGCGTTGAACAGCGAGGCGAGCACGTTGAGGACCTCGACGAGGTTCTCGAGCAGGACGTCGCTCAGCGCGCCGTCCGCCGCCGCGCCCTGCGCCGGGCCGGGCGGCATGAGCCCGATGGCCGCGCCGAGCGCCGCGCCGAGCGCGAGGTCCACCCCGACGACGGCCTCGACCTGGGCACGACCGCTCACGTACGTGGCGGCCACGATGCCCGGAGCGTCGGGCGACAGCGGGGCCGCGGCGCGCTCGGCGGTGCACCCGCGCCCGACCAGCCCGGTGAGCAGGTCGCGGATCTCCTTCAGCGGGGGCAGGGGGGTCGTGGTGGTGGTCGGCACGGGGTGGTCTCCTCGAGGGGCGTGGTGGTCGTGGCGGGCGTGGTGGGGTGGCGGGACGGTCAGCGGACGTGGGGCCGCAGCGCGTCCTCGAACGTGTCGGCGTCGAACGGCTTGGCGATGAGGAACAGGGCACCCTCGCTCTCGGCGAGCGCGCGCATCTGCGGCGAGCCCTCGGAGGTGACGAAGCCGAAGGGGACGGTCGACCCGCCCGCGCGCAGCGCGCGAAGCACGTCGATGCCGTTCATCCCGGGCATGTTCCAGTCGGACAGCACGAGGTCCGGCTGCTCGTCGCGGGCGGTCGCGAGCGCCTCGGCGCCGTCGGCGGCCTGGAGGATCTCCCAGCCGCCGAAGCCGGCCTGGCGCAGGGTGCGGACGACGATGGACCGCATCACGCGGCTGTCGTCGGCGACGAGGACTCTCACAGCTGTTCTCCGTTCATCGGGGTCCACAGGGACAGGACGAGGGGCGAGCCCCGCCACAGCAGGTGCTGGTGGTGCGCGCCGCGGCGCGGGTCGTCGGGTGCCCGTGCGCCGTCGACCACGTCGACGACGTCGACGACGTCGACGACGGGCAGCGTGAGCGACGCCCCCTCGGGGAGCGTGCCCTTGAGGTTGCCGCCGACGACGTTGGCCACCTCGCCGAGGGCGTCGTGGACGTCGTCGGGCGTCACGCGGTCGTCGTCGCCGAGCTGCAGCAGGGCGCGGGCGAGGCGCTCCGCCGTCGGGCGCGCCGTGGTGACGGCCAGGCGCGACGGGTGCGGGCCGACGATGTCCACGCGGGCGCGGACGTCGCCGGCCGACGCGCCGTCGGACCCGCCGGCGCCGTCGGCGGGCGTCAGGAGGCCCGGCTCGCCGTCGACCATCGCGGTGAACAGGTCCTCGACGATCGGCAGGAGGCTCGCGCGGAGGCCGGCACGGAGGTGCGCGGCGCGCGCAGCGTCGTCGGCACAGGTGTCGGCACAGGTGTCGGCGCGGGTCCCGGTCATGCGGGGTCCTTCGTCAGGTCCCGGGCCGGGAGCAGCCCGAGCATGTCGAGCTTGCCCATGAGGGCGTCGGGGGTGAACGGCTTGATGAGGTACTCGTGGGCGCCGGCCGCGAGGGCCCGCACGATCTGCGACTGCTCGGACTCGGTGGTGACCATGAGCAGCGTGAGGTCGCGCCACTCGCGGCGGGCCCGGACCGCCTGCACGAGCTGCAGCCCGTCCATCACGGGCATGTTCCAGTCGACGCAGGCGAGGTCGAACCGCTCCCCCGCCTCGAGCAGGTCGAGCGCCTCGCCGCCGTGGGCGGCCTCGGCGGTCTCGTAGCCGAGCTGCCTCAGCGTGGTGGCGACGATCCGGCGCATCACGCGGGCGTCGTCGATGATCAGCGCTCTCATGCGCTGCCTCCTCGGAGTCGGTAGATGGAGCCCTGCCGGACGTCGACCCGCTCCCACGCGGGGTCGACGCCGACCGTGGTCTCGGCCGCCCCCAGCAGGAGGTAGCCGCCCGGCCGCACCCGGCCGCGGAGCCGGGCGAGGATCGACCGCTTGGTGGGCAGGTCGAAGTAGATGAGCACGTTGCGCAGGAACACGACGTCGAACAGCCCTGCCCCGGGCGGCGCGGTCAGCAGGTTGTGCTGCTGGAACGTGAGGTGCTCCCGCAGGGCGGGGTCGACCTCCCACTCGGCGCCCGCGCGCCGCAGGTGGCGCACGAGCATCGGCGCGGGCAGCCCGCGGTTGATCTCGAGCTGGCTGTAGCGGCCGGTCCTGGCGCGGTCGACGACCTGCGCGTTGAGGTCGGTGGCGAGGAGGCGGTAGCGCGCCACCGACTCCTCGCGCAGCAGCATCGCGATGCTGTACGGCTCCTGGCCGGTGGAGCAGGCGGCGGACCAGATGCTGAGGTCGCGGCCGCGCAGCCCGGGCAGGAGGTCCGGCAGGATCACCTGCCGCAGCGCCGTGAACGGCGCCGAGTCCCGGAACCACGACGTCTCGTTCGTGGTCATGGCCTCCACGACGCGCACGGTCTCGACCGTCGACCCGGACCGCAGGTGCCGCTGCACGTAGCTGTCGACGGCGTCGGGCCCCTGCAGCCCCTTCTCGCGGGCGAGCGGCCCGAGCCGCGACTCGACGAGGTACTCCTTGCCGGGCGCGAGCTGGATCGCGCTGTGCCGGCGCACGAGGTCGCTCACGTAGGCGAACGACTGGGCGGTGAGGGTCATGCGAGGGCTCCTGCGACGAGGCTCGACACGGCACGGGCGACCTGCGGCAGCGGGAGCAGCCGGTGCGCGTGCCCGGCGGCCGCGACGGCCCCCGGCATCCCCCACACCACCGACGTGGCGCGGTCCTGGGCCAGCACGTGCCCGCCGGCCGCGGCGATCTCCCCCGCGCCGTCGCGCCCGTCCGAGCCCATGCCGGTGAGCACGAGCGCGAGCAGGTCGCCGCCGAGCGCGCGGACGGCGGACCGGAACAGCACGTCGACCGACGGGCGCGTGAAGCTGACCGGCGGCGCGTCGGTGAGGAGGGTGCTCACCGCGCCGCCCCGCCGGGCGACCTCCAGGTGGCGCCCGCCGGGCGCGAGGTAGGCGTGCCCGGGCCGGAGCGTCTCGCCGCCGGCCGCCTCGACCACGGTGGTCGGGCCCTCCCGGTCGAGCCGCTCCGCGAGCTGGCGGGTGAAGACGGGCGGCATGTGCTGGACGAGGACCACGGGCACCGGCAGCGGCTCCGCGAGCCCGGCGAAGAACGTGCGCAGCGCCTCGGGCCCGCCGGTGGACGAGCCGACGACGACGGCACGCACCGGGCGGCCCGGCACCGGCCGCGGCGCCGCCGTCGCGACCGTCGCGACGCTCGCGCCGGCCTGCCGGGCGGGCGCGGTGCCGGACGGCAGGGCCGCGGGGACGAGCGCCCTGATCTTCGGGACGAGCTCGGCGGCCACGCGCTCCAGGGCGGCCTGCACCGACCCCGCGCCACTCGGCTTCGTCACGTAGTCGGACGCGCCCGCGGACAGCGCGTCCAGGGTGGCGGCCGCGCCGCGCTCGGTGAGCGTGGAGAACATGATGACGGGCACCCGGCGACCGGCGGCGCGCAGGGCGCGCACCGTCTCGATGCCGTCCAGGCGCGGCATCTCGATGTCCAGGGTCACGACGTCGGGGTCGAGCTGCTCCACCTTCGCCAGGGCGAGGCGGCCGTCGGCGGCCGTGCCGACCACCGTGATCCCGGGCTCGCGGGCGAGGGACTCTGACACGAGGCGGCGCACGACGACGGAGTCGTCGACGACGAGGACGCGGATCACGACGGCCTCAGACCCGGAACTCGGCGACCTGCGTGCGCAGGCTCGCGGACACCCGGGCGAGGTCGTCGATCGCCGCGCCCATCCGGGTCATCGACGACGAGCTCTCCTCGGCGCCCGCAGCGATCCCCGTGATGGTGCTCGCGATCTCACCCGCGCCGGTCGCGGACTCCTGCACGCCGCGCGACATCTCGTCCGTGGTCGCGCTCTGCTCCTCGACGGCGGACGCGATGGTGAGCTGGTAGTCGTTGATCTGCCCGACGATCTCCGCGATCTCGCCGATCGCGGCCACGGCGCCGTCCGTGTCGCCCTGGATGGCGTCGACCCGGCGCGCGATGTCCTCGGTCGCCTTGGCGGTCTCCTGTGCCAGCTCCTTCACCTCGCCGGCCACGACGGCGAACCCCTTGCCCGCCTCGCCCGCGCGCGCCGCCTCGATCGTCGCGTTGAGCGCCAGCAGGTTCGTCTGCTCCGCGATCGTCGTGATCACCCGGATGACGTCGCCGATCTCCTGCGACGACGTGCCGAGCCGGCGGACGGTGCCGTCGGTCGTCGCCGCCCGGTCGGTCGCGAGCCCGGCGACCTTCGCCGCCTCCGACGCGTTCTGCGCGATCTCCCGGATCGACGCCCCCATCTGCTCGGCGCCCGCGGCCACCGTGCGCACGTTCTGCGACACCTGCTCCGCCGCCGACGCCACCACCCCCGACCGGGCCGACGTCTCCCGGGCGGCCGCGACCACCTCCGACGCCGCCGTGGAGAGCTCCTCGGCACCGCCCGCGAGCGTGTCCGCGGACCCCGCGACCTCCGCCACGAGGCGCCGGACGGTCTCGACGCCGGCGTCGAGGGCGACGCCGGTCTCCCCGATCTCGTCGGTGGGCGCCAGGTCGCTCCGTCGCGTGAGGTCTCCCGCGCCCAGCGCCGCCGCGACGTCGCGCACGCGCTGGACGCGGCGCACGACCACGCGGCTGGTCCACGCCGCCAGCGCGACGGCGGCGAGCACCGCCACCACGTCGGCCACGAGCAGCAGGAGGATCGAGCGGTCGTAGGCCGCCTGCTGCTCGGCGACGATCTCGTCGGCCCGGGCGTCGGCCAGGGCCTGCGCGCGGTCCACGACGTCGAGGATGGTGTCGTACGACGCGCCGGCCTCGCCCCCGTTGATCGACGTCATCGCGCGGCGCGCGTCCGCCGGGCGGCCGGTCGTGAGCCAGGCGGCCACCTGGTCGTCCCAGTCGTAGAACGAGTCCCACGCCGGGCGGAGCTCGGCGAGCACGGCGGCGGTCGCGGGGTCGGTCGGCGCCTCGTCGAGGTCGTCGAGCCACTGCCGCACCACCCGCTCGGTCGCGAGCATCTCGGTCCGGTTGTACCCGTCCTCGCCCAGGGCCTCCTGCGGGCCGAAGACGAGGGCGTCCGCGACGTACAGCGCCTGCCAGCCCGTCGCATCGGCGATCTGGCCCTTCGCCTCCTCGGCCAGGGTGCGCACGCGCTCCACCGCCCGGAGCCGGTCGGCGTGCTCGCGCTGCTGCTGCACCGCCGTGGCGCCGACGGCGCCCGTGGCGACCACCAGGGCGACGAGGACGGCGAAAGCCCCGAAGAGTCGCACGCCGACGGTCAGGCGTCGCCGTCGGACGGCGGCGGGGCGAGGGCGGGTGGCGGACATGGTGGTCTCCTGGGATCGGGGGGGAACGCGGGCTCGGGCGGATGGGCGCGGCTCAGTACGTGAACTGGGCGGCGCGGGCGCGCAGGTCGCCGGACATGCGGGCCAGCTCCGAGATGGAGTCGTTCATCTGCTCGACGGCCTCGGCGGTCGACGCGGCGGCGGTCGCGATCCCGGTGATGTTGCCCGCGATCTCGCCCGCCCCCGTCGCGGACTCCTGCACGCCCCGCGACATCTCCGTCGTCGTCGCCGTCTGCTCCTCGACGGCGGAGGCGATGGTGAGCTGGTAGTCGTTGATCTGCCCGATGATCTCCGCGATCTCGCCGATCGCTGCGACCGCGCCGGAGGTGTCGCCCTGGATCGCCTCCACGCGCCGCGCGATGTCCTCGGTGGCCTTGCCGGTCTCCTGGGCCAGCTCCTTCACCTCGGACGCGACCACCGCGAACCCCTTGCCGGCCTCGCCGGCGCGGGCCGCCTCGATCGTCGCGTTGAGCGCCAGCAGGTTCGTCTGCTCCGCGATCGTGGTGATCACCTTGATCACGTCGCCGATCTCCTGCGACGACGTCCCGAGCTGCTGCACAGTCACGTTCGTCGCGGCGGCGCGGTCGGTGGCGCGGCTCGCGACCTTCGCGGCCTCCGACGAGTTCTGCGCGATCTCCCGGATCGACGCCCCCATCTGCTCGGCGCCCGCGGCCACCGTGCGCACGTTCTGGGACACCTGCTCCGCCGCCGACGCGACGACGCCCGACTGGGCCGCCGTCTCCTCCGAGCTGGCGGAGAACTGGGCGCCCGCCGCGGACAGCTGCTCGGCCGCCGACGCGACGGCCTGCGAGGTGCCCGCCACCTCCGCGACGATGCCCCGGAGGTTGGCCTGCGCCGTGCCGAGCGCGTCCGCCATCCGACCGAGCTCGTCGCGGCTGTGGACCTCGGCGGCGACGGTGAGGTCGCCGTCCGCGAGCGCGACGAGCGCGCCCTGCACCTGCTGCGCCGACCGGCGGACCCCGCCCGCGATCCGCACGGCCACGACCAGCGAGAGCACGAGGCCCGCCGCGGCGAGCACGATCATCAGGAGGAACGTGCGCGACGCCTGGGCGTCCGCGCTGTCGGCGAGCGACTGGGCGTAGGCGTTCGCGGCCTCGCCGGCCTCCGTGAGCTCGGTCGTGTAGGTGGTGATGAGCTCGTCGTTCGCGGACTGGATCTCCGGCGTCACCGCGGCGGCGCGGACGGCGGGCATGAGCGTGTCGTCGCGGTAGGCGACCCAGTCGGCCCACGCCGTCTTGAACGCCTCCCAGTGGGGCTCGTCGATGCCGGCCAGCGCGGCGTCGTAGGCCGTGACCAGCTTCTCGACCTCGGCGTCGTTCTCGTGCACCTGGTCGTCGACGGCGGCCCTGCCGGCCTCGTCCGCCACCTCGTACGCGTAGGTGAGGCGCCACGCCTCGAGCGCGCGGTGGTCGATGTCGGCCCGGTAGCGCAGCACGGAGTCCGCCACGTCGGCGACGGCGCGCGTGTCGTCCGCGGTGGCCCGCAGGCCGCTCAGCGCGAACCCGACGACGCCGACCAGGACGGCGGCCAGGACGCCGACGGCGGTGAGGATGCGGGTGCCCACCGAGAGGTCGGCGAAGCGGCGGCGCGGGCGGCCGGGCTGAGGGGTGTCGTGCGTGGACATGGGTGCTCCTGGGTGGTGGGACGAGGGAGGGCGGGGGTGGCCTACGAGGTGGCCTACGAGGCCGCGGCGTCGACGTCGAGCGCGAGCAGCAGTCGGTCGGAGAGCTTGTAGGCGCCGCGGATGACGCCCTGCAGCTCCTCGGAGAGGGTCTGCGGCGGGGCCTCGAAGCGGTCGTCGGGCACCTCGAGCACGTCGCCGATCCGGTCGACGAGGAGGCTGACCGTCTCGTCGCCGACGAACACGACGACCATCATCTGGTCGCCGTCGTGGGGCGGGAGGCCGAGGCGCCGGCGCAGGTCCACCGACAGCACGACCTGCCCACGCAGGTTGACGAGGCCGGCGACGTCGTCCGGGGCCAACGGCACGCGGGTGCGGGGACGGCCGGGCAGCACCTCCTGGACCCGGTCGACGGGGATGCCGCACAGCCGGTCGGCCAGCATGAAGGTCACGAGCTGCGTCGTGGTCCGGGTCGTCATCGCGCACCTGCCGGCGACAGCTCGGGGAGCGCCGCGTCGCTGTGGTCGTGGTCGCCGGGCGCCCCGGCGCGGGGGAGGTCGGGGGCGTCGAAGAACCCGGGGTCGGCCGCCTCGACGGCGCTGCGCACGTCGAGCAGCTCCGTCACGCGGTCGCGCAGGACGGCGGAGCCGAGCAGGCCGTGGTCGTCGATGGCGCTGTGCCGGCCGGGGTCGTCCTCCACCACGTCGACGATCCGGGTGACGGCCATCGCGATGCTGCGCTCCCCGCGGCTGTACACGACGACGTCGAGCGCGTCGTCCTGCGGGCCGTCGTCGGCGCCGAGGATGCGGGCGAGGCGGACCAGCGGCAGCAGGGCGCCGCGGTACTGCAGCACCTCGCGCGAGCCGACCTGCTCGACCGCGGCGGCGGGGATGCGTTCGAGGCGGGTGACCGCGGAGAGCGGGATCGCGACCCGGCGCTCCCCCGCGCCCACGACGAGCATCTGCCGCACGGGCTGCGCGGCCTGCGTCGCGTCGTCGGCGTGCGCCCGCGCGAGCGTCGCCGCCTCCGAGGACAGCACGCGGCGCGCGATCGCCTGCAGGTCGAGGATCAGGGCCACGCCGCCGTCGCCCAGCACCGTGGCGCCCGAGTAGATGCCGATCTGCTTGAGCCGGCCTGCGATCCCCTTGACCACGATCTCCTCCATGTTGAGGACCCGGTCGACGACGAGGCCGAAGCGCTGCTCGTCGGCCTCGACGACCGCGATGACGCGGCCCGCGGACCCGGCGTCGAGACCGAGCACGTCGGCCAGCGAGATCAGCGGCAGCAGCGATCCGCGCAGCCGGAGGACGGGCGCCCCGCCCACGTGCTCGATCTCGCCGTGCTGGTCCCCCAGCGCCACGAGCTCGAGCAGACTCACCTGCGGGATCGCGTACACCGAGCCGCAGCACGCGACCGTCAGCGCGGGCATGATCGCGAGCGTCAGGGGGATGCGCATGCGCCAGGTGGTGCCGGCGCCGACCACCGACTCGACGTCGACGGAGCCGCCGATCGCCTCGATGTTGGTGCGCACGACATCCATCCCGACCCCGCGGCCCGACACGTGCGTGACCTTCGCGGCGGTGGAGAAGCCGGGCACGAACAGCAGGTCGAGCAGCTCCGCGGAGGTCATGGCGGCGACCTCGGCGGCCGACCGCAGCCCCTTCGCCACCGCCGCCGCGCCCACCCGCGCCGGGTCGATGCCCCGGCCGTCGTCGCCGATCTCGACGACGACCTGCCCGTTGGAGTGGGAGGCGCGCAGCGTCACGACGCCCTGCGCGCGCTTGCCCGCCGCGACCCGCTCCTGCGGGGGCTCGATGCCGTGGTCGACGGCGTTGCGCACCAGGTGCGTCAGCGGGTCCTTGGCCGCCTCGAGGAGCGACCGGTCGAGCTCCGTGTCGCCGCCCGTCATCTCGATCCGGACCTCGCGGCCCAGCGCCTTGGCCAGGTCGCGCACGACGCGGGGCATCTTCGACCACACGTGCTCGATGGGCTGCATGCGGGTGGTCATGATGCCCTCCTGCAGCTCCGAGGCGATGAGGCTGAGGCGCTGTGCGGACCGCTTCGTCTCCTGGTCGTCCCCGGCGGCGGCGATCCGGTCGATCTGGTTGCGCACCAGGACCAGCTCGCCGACCTGGCTCATCAGGTCCTCGAGGAGGTCCACGTCCACGCGGATGGAGCCCTCGGCCGCGCTGCGTGCCGGCGGCTCCGGCTCCTCGGGGACGGCCGTCGGCACCGGCACCGCGACGTCGGCGACGGGGGGCGCGACGGCGGGGGCCTCGGGCACGGAGACCTCGGGCG
>NZ_JBHVBO010000165.1:0-9373 GCF_042668085.1 Isoptericola sp. NPDC057391
CCCTTGGGGGTTGCGGCCCGTCGCGCATCGGCGGTTCAGGCAGCGGCGCTGGCACAGCAGGCCTGTGACACCGGGACGCTCGACGACGCCGAGGTCCGGGCCGACCACCACGCACGCACCGCCGGCCACACCGCGGCCGGGCGCCGCGGCGCCGTGGCAGCACGCTCCAACGCCACACGTCGGCGCTCGTTTCGCTGCTCGAGCTCCCGCTCGCGCTGCCGGTAGATCACGTCGGCCAGTTCGGGGTGCATGGCCGCCTCCTTCGCTTCGAGACTCGGACTTTTCAGGCGTAGGACATCAGCGGTGGGGCGCCTCAGGCGTCCTCGCCGTCGCCGGAGCGGCCGTGCACGATGCCGGACGCGAACCCGACACCGGCCGGGGCACCGACGCCGAGGGTGACGAGCTGCGGCTCCGCGGGCGCGGTACCGCAGCAGGAACCGGCCGACGACTCACCGTCGGCCTCCAGCGCCAGATCGGACGAGCACACACCGGTGGCGGGCAGGTTCAGCTCGACCGCGTCCGCTGCCGCACGGTCGCCGGCCAGCGCCGCCGCCACGGAGCGCACCTGCTCATACCCGGTAGCCAGCAGGAACGTCGGCGCGCGGCCGTACGACTTCATCCCCACGAGGTAGAAGCCGTCGTCCGGGTGCGAGAGGACCTGCTCGCCGTGCGGGGGCACCGTGCCGCAGGAGTGCTGGTTCGGGTCGATGAGCGGCGCCAGCGCGCTCGGCGCCTCGACGACCGGGTCGAGGTCGAGCCGCACCTCGCGCAGCATGTCCAGGTCGGGGCGGAAGCCCGTCGCGTTGACGATCGCGTGCACGTCGAGCGCCAGCGGCTCGTCCTTGGCCGTGCCGAGCACCTGGACCGAGTCACCGGCCGGCACGAGCTGCTCGATCGAGACCCGCGTCAGCAGGCGCAGGCGGCCGGCGTCGACGGCCTCGCGCAGCCGGGTGCCCAGCAGCCCGCGGGCGGGCAGCTCGTCGTCGGTGCCGCCGCCGAACAGGCGCCGGGCGGACCCGCCGCGGATCGCCCACGTGATGGTGGTGCTGGGCTCGGACTCGGCGAGCTCGACCAAGCTCAGCAGCGTGTTCGCGGCCGAGTGCCCCATTCCCACGACGAGGGTGTGCCGGCTGGCGAACCGCTCACGCTGCGTGCCCAGCACGTCCGGGAGCGGTCCGGTGACGAAGGGTGCGGCCTCGGCCTCGCCGGCGGCGGGCAGGCCGCTCACGCCGAGCGGGTTCGACGTCGAGAACGTGCCGGAGGCGTCGATCACCGCGCGGGCCAGGACGTCGGTCACCCGGCCGTCGGCACCCACGGTGCGCACGCGGTAGCCGCGCCGCTCCCGGCCCAGGGAGCGGGTCTTGTCCGCCCCGTCCCGGGCGACCGCCAGCACACGGGTGCTGGTGCGCAGACGCGTGGAAATCTCGGGCGTCGCGGCCAGCGGGGCCACGTACTCCTCGACAAGCTCGCTGCCCGTCGGCAGCGAGTCGAGGTCGGGCTCAACCCAGCCCGTGGGTTCCAGCAGTCGGCGGGCAGCAGCGTCGATGTCGTACCGCCAGGGTGAGAAGAGGCGCACGTGCCCCCACGACGCGATCGCCGCGCCGGCGCTCTCGCCCGCCTCCAGCACCAAAGGCTCCAGGCCGCGCTCCAGCAGGTGCGCCGCGGCCGCCAGCCCCACCGGGCCGCCGCCGATCACGACCACCGGCAGGTCGTTCCGAGCAACCTCGCTCATCACCACTCCTCACATCGAGAACCATCGATACGGCGATCTTGGACCACCTATCGATCGATGTCAATCTATGCGAAGATGGGGCCATGACCACGACCGCGCCAGCACCCCTGCCGATCGCCGCACCCGCGAACAGCGGCTGCTGCGCGCCCGCGCTCACCCAGGCCGTCCAGCCCGACGTCGCGCAGGAGCTCGCCCGGTCGTTCAAAGCCCTCGCCGACCCTGCCCGCGTCCAGCTGCTGGCGATCGTCGCCACCCAGCCCGGCGCCGAGGCATGCGTCTGCGACCTCACCGAGCCCGTCGGCCTCTCGCAGCCGACCGTCAGCCACCACCTCAAGATCCTCACCGAGGCCGGCCTGCTCCAGCGCGAACAGCGCGGCCGCTGGGCCTACTTCTCAATCGCCCCCGGCGCGCTACCTGCGCTCGTCGGGTCACTCTCGTCCGTGACGCAGCTCGACGCGTAGCCCTCGGTCCCGAGGTTTCGAAAACTCCAATACCCGATTCTGACGCGCGTCAGAATCGGTCGATTCTGGCCTGCGTCTAGATGCCAATGTCGGCATTCCGAAGTGCGGCGCGTTGTTGCCCGCCGCACGATGACGTCATGCGCCGACCCATCGCCGCTGCAACCACCATGCTCGCCCTGGCTGCCCTGAGCGCCTGCAGCTCGGGCGGCGCTGATGCCGACTGCATTGACGCCACCGACACGGGGGCGGCCATCGCAGAGGGCGCCAACGACACCCCCATTACGCCCGTCGATGCCAAGGCCGTGCAGTCTGAAACCTCTGAGGTCTACTACGTCGCCGTCACGTTCACGATCCCAGCCGACGACGAGGAGTCGACCGGGATCTGGGCTACCGACGATCTCGACGGCGGAACGATCCTGTCCGTCGACGCCCTCGCGAAGGAGTTCACCGACTGGCCAGACGCCGAGGCTGCGTTCGGGATCACGTACCCGAACGATGGAACGGATGCCGCTGAGGCCTGCGTCAGCGGCTAGGGCTTGCATCAGATGCAACTCGCACGCGTTGACAACCGATAACCCAGATTACGTCGACGAGCGTCTCGAGGTGGGCCCTTGATGACCTCCCCGGACCGAACTGTGGCAGCACATCCAAGCTCGCGACCTCGGCGGATTCGAACGAACGTCACTTCGAATCTCGCGCAACCGATCCCCGTACGCATGACTACCTGCACCGATACCTCCCCGAAGGGTGCGTACGGGGTCCGCACGGGGTAGCCACCCCGTACGTTTTCGGTAACGCACTCGAGGGACGATCCGCGGCATGGATCGAACCTCTGCGGTGATCGAGCGGACCCAGGCACCCGCCGGGTCCTCGCCTGCCTGCCGGTCCAGGGAACTTGCACCGGAAGGGCTGGTCGTGACGAGTCGTCACCACCGTGGGGTGCCGCTCTGGGGGAACGCCACGGTGGTGGTGATTCACCACCACCGTCGTTGGCCGCGCACTTCTGCTCCGGCTCGGAACCCTCTCGCCAGAACGAACGGCGGTGCGGAGTCGCCAGGCCCGCGCCTTTTGGGGGAGCCTACGGTGGTGCGGACTCCACACCACCGTGCGACCTGCGTATTCGCTGTTGTGCGCCACGAACGGGCGGAGCTCCAACCCCGCGAGGGTCCGATCTCGCGCCGATGCGGCCTCGCGTGCAGGCGCGGGACGCGCGGACGTCCACCGCGGCTCGGCCCGCGGTCACGCCCCGAGTCGCCCCCTCGTGGCCGGTATCGCCACGGCGAGGCGTTCGCGCAGCTCGTCGAGGTCGACGCGGATGAGCCTGCCGACGCGGTAGCCGGTGACGGTGCCGTCGGCGATGCGCCGGCGGATCGTCTTGACCGAGACGCTGAACTCCTCTGCCGCGTCGGCGAGGGCGACAAGCTTCCCGTGTCCCCGCGCCCGCCCCTGGGTGTCTGCCGATCGCATGGTCTCGCTCCTCCCCGGGCGGAGCGCTCGCACCGCCCTTCACCACTCAGGTGTGCACTCGTCGCCACGAGTGGACTCTGGCTCCGACGCCACGATGGCGCTCTCCGCGACTCAGCCTCATCGCCCCGACGCCGCGCCTCGCGCACGACGCGCGGCCAGCTCGTCCTCGCGAGCCATGGCCGCCATACGCTCGGCGATCATGCGGTCCCGGTCGGCGGCGGCGTGCTGGTAGATCATCGCCACCCGGGCCTCGGAGTGCCCGGCGCGGTGCATCAGCTCGGCGGTGGTCGCGCCAGCCCGCGCCGCCATGGTCAGGCTGGTGTGCCGCAGGTCGTGCGTGCGCACGTCCGGCAGGCCCGCCTTCTCGCGCGCGCGGATCCACGCGTACCGCCAGGTGCCCTCGGGCAGCACTCCCCCGGACCTGCCGGGGAACAGCAGCCCGTCGCGTCCCGGCTGGGCGAACCGCTCGATGTGGGCCTTCAGGACGAGCGCCAGCTCCTCCGGGATCGCCACAGTCCGGTAGCCCGCCTCGGACTTCACCCGCCCGACGACGGCATTGATGCCCTTGCCGCCCTGTGACACGTTCTGCGCCACGCTGACGGACGCCGACGCCGGGTCACGCAGGTCCACGTCCCGGCGTCGCAGCGCGCGGGCCTCGCCGATCCGCAGGCCCGTCCAGCTCAGGAGGTCGGCCAATGCCCGCAAGTGTTCGGGCAGCGCCTGGGCGAGGGCCTGTACATCTGCCGCGCTGAGCAGCACCGGCTGTCGCTGTCGCTTGTGCCGACCGCCGGCGACCACGCGCGCCGGCGAGGCGTCGATGAGCCCGCGGGCGATCGCCGCCTTGAACACGGCCGACAGGAACTTGTAGGTCTGTGCGGCCTCTCCAGAGCCGTCGGTCGTCCGGTTGGCCTTCCGGGCTCGCGCCCGCAGGTCCTTCTTGAGCCGTGCGTGCCAGGCCGCGACGTCGGCGACGGTGACCTCGTCGAGGTACTTGATGCCGATCGTCGGGTCGATGTGCACGCGCAGGATCCGCGAGTAGTCCCGCAACGTGCCCGGCGCCAGCGTGCGGCCCTCGATGTACTCGGCGGACCACTCGCTCAGCGTGAGGCGCTCGACGACGGCGTCGCGCCCATTCGGCGGAAGCCACTCGCCGCGCTCGATGAGCCGGCGCTCGTCGGCCAGCCACGCCTCGGCCGCCATCCGGTCGCCGAAGGTCCGCGTGTGTCGACCGAGGTCTGGTCCCCAGTACCGCGCACGCCAGCCGGTCACCTTGCCGGTGCTCCGGCTGCGGCGCGCCTCGAGCTCGCCGAACGGCCTTCGCGACGTTGGTCGAGCCACGTCATTCACCTCCCTCAGCGAGGAAGGTGTGCCGTCGGCACCAGAACCCTGTGGGGGTCTGGTGGGGGTAGGAATGGCCCTGTGGGGGTAGAACTGTCCACTCGCGTCCACGAGCGGTCGGAGCAAAGGTGCAGGTCAGGACCGCAAAATCAAGGATGGTGGGCCCGGAGGGACTCGAACCCCCGACATCCACGGTGTAAGCGTGGCGCTCTGACCAGCTGAGCTACAGGCCCTGGACAGCGCAGCAAAGAATACCCGGCGAGGGGCGCCCCGCCGGACAGCGGCGCGGCCTCGTGGGTCAGATCTCGGCGAGGGCCTCGCGGTACGCCTCGAGGTCGCGGCGCTGGCCGCGCGGGTTGACGACCGACCACCGCACGATCCCGTCGGCGTCGACGAGGAAGGTGCCGCGCAGCGCGTGGCCGCTGTCGGGGTCGAAGACGCCGTAAGCGTCGGCGACGGCGCCGTGGGGCCAGAAGTCGCTGAGTAGGTCGAAGCCGAAGCCCTCCTGCTCGTGCCAGGCCTTGAGCGTGAACACCGGGTCGGTGGAGACGGCCAGCAGCCGCACCCCGGCCGCCTCGAAGTCCTCGATGTTGTCGCGCAGCTCGCACAGCTCGCCGGTGCAGATGCCGGAGAACGCGAACGGGAAGAACACCAGCAGCACCGGCTCCCCGCGCAGGTCGGCGAGGTGCACGGGGGTGCCGTGCGTGTCGGGCAGCGTGAAGTCGGGCGCCGGGTCGCCCGCGCGCCAGCGCACCTCGGGGGCTGAGGTCGTCACCGGCCGGTCACCGCGTCAGCGCCCGCGACCGCGGTTGGCCAGCTTGGTGGCCGACCAGTCGGGCGCGACGGCGAAGGTGCTGGTGGCGTGCAGACCGGCGGTGGTCGCGGCCTCCTGGATCTCGTCGTGGCCGACATGACCGTCGCGGCCGGGCTTCGGCGTCAGCAGCCAGATGAGGCCGCCGTCGTCGAGCACCGTCAGGACGTCGACGAGCAGGTCCGTGAGGTCGCCGTCGTCGTCCCGCCACCACGCGATGACGCCGTCGGTCACGTCGTCGTAGTCCTCGTCGACGAGCTCGCCGCCGACGAGGGCCTCGATATCGGCCCGCAGCGCGTCGTCGACGTCGTCTCCCCACCCGAACTCCTGCACCACCTGACCGGTGGTGAACCCGAAGCGTGCTGCCGGGGATTCCGCCTGCTTACCCACTTTGGACCTTCGTTCCTCTCCGTCTGACCATCACCGACGCGTACGGACGCGCGCGGGGCGCACGTCTGTCGTGTGCGCCAACGTAGTCCACCGGAAGCACGTCCGCCCGGCAACCCCCGCTCGCTGGTGGTTTGCTCGGAGCGGGGCTGCACAGTGATCTCGACAACATCCGCGACCCGCGGCATGACGTAGATCACGGATCCTTGACCGCCCGATGGTGTTCCCCCGGCCCGTCTGGGGACACAATGAGTGATGACCACCCGATCGGGGGCCGCACCGTCGCGACCACGCGCCGCGGTGCCCTCACGACGGGATGCCTGACACGGACCGGGGCGGCGACCATGTGCCGCACACGGTCCGAAGATGAGAGAGGTTGCTGGTGGCTTCGTACGACGAGACCGGACCGTTGATCAACGGCCTGCTCAGCGCCGTCCCGGACATCGACCCCGCCGAGACCGGCGAGTGGGTCGAGTCGTTCGACGGCCTGATCGACGACAAGGGCGGCCCGCGGGCGCGCTACGTGATGCTCAACCTGCTGCGTCGCGCGCGGGAGCGCAACGTGCACATCCCCGCGACGATGGCGACGCCCTACGTCAACACGATCGCCGTGCACGACGAGCCGTACTTCCCGGGCGACGAGGCGATGGAGCGTCGCTACCGCTCGTGGATCCGTTGGAACGCTGCCGTCATGGTGACGCGCGCCCAGCGCCCCGAGATCTCGGTGGGCGGCCACATCTCCTCCTACGCGTCGGTGGCGACGCTGTACGAGGTGGGCCTGAACCACTTCTTCCGCGGCAAGGACCACCCGGGCGGCGGCGACCAGGTGTACTTCCAGGGGCACTCCTCCCCCGGCCAGTACGCCCGCAGCTTCCTCGAGGGCCGCATGTCGGCCGAGACGCTCGACGGGTTCCGCCAGGAGAAGTCGCACGCCGGCGGCGGCCTGCCCTCGTACCCGCACCCGCGCATGCTGCCGGACTTCTGGGAATTCCCGACGGTCTCGATGGGCCTCGGCCCGGCGTCGGCGATCTACCAGGCGTGGACCAACAAGTACCTGCACAACCGCGGCATCAAGGACACGAGCCAGCAGGACGTCTGGGCGTTCCTCGGCGACGGCGAGATGGACGAGCCGGAGTCGCGCGGCATGCTGCAGCAGGCGGCGCACCAGCAGCTCGACAACCTGACGTTCGTCGTGAACTGCAACCTGCAGCGCCTCGACGGCCCGGTGCGCGGAAACGGCAAGATCATCCAGGAGCTGGAGGCCCAGTTCAAGGGCGCCGGCTGGAACGTCATCAAGGTCGTCTGGGGCCGCGAGTGGGACGCCCTGCTCAACGCGGACAAGGACCGCGCCCTGGTCAACCTCATGAACGCCACGCCCGACGGCGACTACCAGACGTACCGCGCGGAGTCCGGCGCGTTCATCCGCGAGCACTTCTTCGGCCGCGACCCGCGGACGAAGGCTCTCGTCGAGAACATGACCGACGACGACATCTGGAACATGAAGCGCGGCGGCCACGACTACCGCAAGATCTACGCGGCGTACTCCGCGGCCCGCGCCCACACGGGCCAGCCGACGGTGATCCTCGCGCAGACGGTCAAGGGCTACGCCCTCGGCTCGAGCTTCGCGGGCCGCAACGCCACGCACCAGATGAAGAAGGTCAAGAACTCCGACCTCAAGGCGCTGCGCGACAACCTGCACATCCCGCTGACGGACGAGCAGATCGACGCCGACCCGTACCTGCCCCCGTACTACCACCCGGGCATGGACGACGAGGCGATCCAGTACATGCTGGAGCGCCGCCGGCACCTGGGCGGCTTCCTGCCCGAGCGCCGCTCGACGCCGAAGCCGCTGACGCTGCCGGAGCCGAAGACGTACGAGATCCTCAAGAAGGGCTCGGGCACGCAGCACGTCGCCAGCACGATGGCGTTCGTCCGCCTGCTCAAGGACCTCATCAAGGACAAGGAGTTCGGCAAGCGCGTCGTGCCGATCATCCCCGACGAGGCCCGCACGTTCGGTCTGGACGCGATCTTCCCGAGCGCGAAGATCTTCAACACGCAGGGGCAGAACTACCTCGCCGTGGACCGCGAGCTCATGCTGAGCTACAAGGAGTCCGAGGCCGGGCAGATCATGCACACCGGCATCAACGAGGCAGGCTCCGCCGCCGCCTTCCAGTCCGTCGGCACGTCGTACGCGACGCACGGCGAGGCCATGGTGCCGGTCTACATCTTCTACTCGATGTTCGGCTTCCAGCGCACCGGCGACCAGTTCTGGGCGGCCGGCGACCAGCTCGCCCGCGGCTTCATCATCGGCGCCACCGCCGGCCGCACCACCCTGACCGGTGAGGGCCTCCAGCACGCCGACGGCCACTCGCCGCTCATCGCCGGTACCAACACGGCGATGGTGCAGTACGACCCGGCGTACGGCTACGAGATCCGCCACATCGTGCGCGACGGCATCGAGCGCATGTACGGCGACGGGTCCGACGGCCGCGACCAGAACGTCATGTACTACCTCACGGTGTACAACGAGCCGATGATCCAGCCGGCGGAGCCGGAGGACGTGGACGTCGAGGGCATCCTCCGCGGCATCCACCGGGTCGCGACGTCCGACGTCGAGGGCCCCAAGGCCCAGCTCCTCGCCTCCGGCGTGGGCGTGCCGTGGGCGCTCGAGGCGCAGCAGCTGCTCGCCGAGGACTGGGGCGTGTCGGCCGACGTGTGGTCCGTGACCAGCTGGAACGAGCTGCGTCGTGACGCGCTCGCCGCGGAGAAGGACGCGCTGGTCGACCCGGCGGCCGAGCCGCGCACCCCGTACGTGACGCAGAAGCTGTCGGGCGCCCAGGGGCCGTTCGTCGCCACCAGCGACTACGACCACCTGGTGCCGGACCAGATCCGCGCCTGGGTGCCGGGCGACTACGCGGTGCTCGGTGCAGACGGCTTCGGCTTCTCCGACACCCGTGCGGCCGCGCGGCGCTACTTCCTCATCGACGGCCCGTCGATGGTCGTGAAGACGCTGCAGCAGCTCGCCCGCCGCGGCGAGGTCCCGGCCGACGTCGTCGCCAAGGCGGTCGAGAAGTACCGCCTGCTCGACGTCAACGCCGGCACGTCCGGCGTCGCCGGCGGCGACAGCTGATCTCCGCGAGATAGAGGACCCGGACCCGCGAGATAGAGAGGGGGCTG
>NZ_JBHVBO010000166.1:0-9287 GCF_042668085.1 Isoptericola sp. NPDC057391
GGAACGGGGCCACCGTCACACCCACAACGTGCGGAAACACAGGATCTTCGCGCTTCCTCTCGGGGCGGCTCACGACGGCCCGCTGCGACCTGCACACGCCCGGCCTAGGCTGCTCGGGACGCCCGCGGCAGACGCCGAAGCCCGCGGCGCGCGGCCCTCGTGCCGGCGGGTGCGGCGGGCGTCGGACAGACGACCCCGACCTGGACGCGACGCTCCGTGACCTCCTCCCCCCGCACCTCCGCCCCGGGCGACCCCGTCGACGGCACGCTCGACGACGAGAAGGACGCCCCCGCCAAGACCCGGCTCTCGCTCACCCAGGTGGTGGCGAGCGCCCTCGCCGCGGTCAGCGCCACGGTGCTGATGTCGTTCTTCGGCGTCGCCGGGACGATCATCGGCGCAGGCCTGGCGAGCGTCATCACGGTCATCGGCAACTTCCTCTACACGCGCTCGATCGAGAAGACGCACGAGCAGCTCAAGCCCGTCGTCACCAAGGTCGTGGCCCGCACCGGCCCGGGCGCCGCGCGCTCGCGCACCGCCGCGATGCGCGTCACCGGCACCACCACGACGGCGCGGGGCACCGTGGTCAGCACGACCGACTCCGCCGACGCCCTCGCCGAGGGCACCCCGGGCGACGCGCCGACCGTCGAACGACGGTCCGTCGCCGAGACGCGGGCCGACGGCACGATCCCCGGGACGCAGCCCCTCGACGCCACCGCGCCGCTCGGCGAGACCCGCCCCCTCGGTCCGGTCGGCGCCGGCGACACGGAGCCCGCGTCCGCGGACGGCGAGATCGCCGAGGGCGGGACGCCCGACGGCGACGTGCCCGACGGCGAGGAGACCGAGCCCCGCAACGCCTGGCTGCGCTTCGTGGAGAAGCACGGCACGGGCAAGGTGCTCGCGATGTCGGCGGCGGCCCTGTTCGTCGTCGTCATGGGCGTCGTGCTGGTGATCGAGCTCGTCATCGGCAAGCCGCTGTCCGACGCGGTGCGCGGCCAGGAAGGCTCCGGCACCAGCATCAGCCGCACCTCGAACGACTCCGACGACTCGACCACCGTGCCCACCCCGACGAGCCCCGCCGAGGACCCGGCGAACGTGCCCGAGGACGACTCCGGCACGAGCACCGGCGACCAGGGCTCGGACGGGTCCACCTCCGGCACCACCGCCGGGGCCACCGAACAGCCGACCGACGAGCCGACGGGCGGCACGGACACCGGCACCTCGACCGACGAGCCGACCGGCGGCACGGAGACCGGCGGCACGGAGACCGACACCCCGACCGACGAGCCCACGGGCGGCACGGACGACGGCACCGACGAGCCAGCGGAAGGCACCGGCGACGGGACCGACACATCGGGCAGCGGCACGGACACCGGCGCTGGGACCGGGACCGGCGGCACCGTCCCCGACGCGGAGCAGGGCGCCGGGTCGACGTCCGGCTCCGCCCAGGGCGGCGCCACGCCGACACCCGCCCCGGCGTCCTGAGCACCCGAACACCGACAGGCAGTTGCTCCCGCGACGACACGTCTTGCGACGTCGTCGCGGGAGCAACCGCCTGTTCGGCTCCACGAGCCGGGCGAATGGCCCGGACCGCGAGGGTCAGCCCCCGAGCACGGCCTTGAGGAACTCCTGGGTGCGCTCGTGCCTGGGGTGGGTGAACATCGTCTCGGGGTCGGCCTCCTCGACGATCTTGCCGTGGTCGAACATCAGCACGCGGTTCGAGACGTCGCGGGCGAACTGCATCTCGTGGGTCACGAGCAGCATGGTGATGTCCGTGGTGCGGGCGATCTCACGGAGCACGCCGAGCACGTCGGCCACGATCTCCGGGTCGAGCGCCGAGGTCACCTCGTCCAGCAGCAGGATCTCCGGGTCCATGGCGAGGGCCCGGGCGATGGCGACGCGCTGCTGCTGACCGCCGGAGAGCTGGTTCGTCTTGAAGTCGCGCTTGTCGGTCATGCCGACCTGCTCGAGCAGCTCCTCCGCCCGCTGGACGGCCTCGGCCTTGCTCTTGCCGAGCACGTGGATCGGCGCCTCGATGATGTTCTCGAGCACCGTCATGTTGGGGAACAGGTTGAACTGCTGGAACACCATCCCCACCCGCTTGCGCACCTGGCGACGGCGCTTCTCCGGGATCTCGACCCACCGGTCGCCCTTGTACTCGTGCGTGTAGGGGTCGCCGTCGATGAGGATGAGCCCGCCGTTCGCCTCCTCGAGGGTCATCAGCAGGCGCAGGATCGTCGTCTTGCCGGAGCCCGACGGGCCGATCAGCGTGACGCGGTCGCCCTGCGCGACGGAGAAGTTCAGGCCGTCGAGCACCACGTTGTCGCCGAAGCGCTTGGTGACGTCGCGGAACTCGATGGCGGGTGCGCCGTTCGAGGCGTTGCTCATGTTCTGGCTCCCAGTGGAGGTCGTCGGGTCAGGCAAGGCGCGTCTCCATCCGCCGCACCAGCAGCGACGTCGGGTAGCTCACCAGCAGGAAGAGCAGTCCGACCAGGGTCAGGGGCTCGATGTAGGAGAAGTTGAGGGCGCCGTACTGCTGGGCGGCCTGGTACATCTCCACGACCGTGATGGCGAACAGGTACGGCGTCTCCTTGAACATGGAGACCGCGTAGTTGCCCAGCCCGGGCAGCGTGTTGCGGATCGCCTGCGGCAGGATGACGGCGCGCCAGGTGCGCCCCTTGGGCAGGTTCAGCGCGGTGGCCGCCTCCCACTGGCCGCGCGGCACCGCCTCGATCCCCGCCCGGTACACCTCGGACATGTAGGTGGCGTAGTGCACGCCGAGCACGCCGAACCCGATGACGAGCGGCGGGACGTCCACCAGCAGCAGCCACGCGAAGACGAGCTGCACCAGCAGCGGCGTCATGCGGACGAAGTCCACGACGAGCCGCAGCGGGGCACGCACCCAACGCGTCGGCGCCCGCATCGCCAGGGCGATGAGCAGGCCGAGGATCGAGGCGATCACCATGCCAACGACGGTCGCCTCGATGGTGACGACCAGGCCCCGCAGCAGGGACGGCAGGACGTCCCACGCGGTCTCCCAGTTCCAGATGCTGTCGTCGTTCACGCCACTCCCCCCTTCACGCGGGCGATCTCGGTCGGCACGCCGGGCTTGAGGCCGAAGACGTCACGCAGGCGCGGGCGGGTGCCACGGCCCAGGCGGCGCTTGGCCCGCTCCTCGGCCCAGTTCATCCCCCACGTGAGGATGTAGGCGATCACGAAGTAGAGGACGAGGCCGACGCCATAGCTGAAGAAGGTGTCCCTCGTGTCGCGCTGCAGCTCGTCGATCCACCAGTACAGGTCGTGCAGGGTGATGTAGAAGGCCAGCGCCGAGCCCTTGAGCAGCTGGATCAGCAGGTTCGCCAGCTGCGGGATCATCAGCGCCCACGCCTGCGGGAAGATCACGCGCCGCACCTTGTGGAACGTGCCGAGGTTGAGGGCCGTCGCGGCCTCCCACTGGCCCGTCGGGACGGATTCGATCGAGCCGCGCACCACCTCGGCGGCGTACGCGCCGTAGTTGAGCCCGAGGGCGACGATCGCGACCGCGAGCGCCTCCATCTTGAAGCCGAAGACCGGGAGCACGTAGAAGAGCCAGAAGATCTGGACCACGAGGGACGTGCCACGGAAGAACTCGATGACGACCCGGGACGGCCCGCGCACCCACAGACTCCGGGTGCGCGAGCCGAAGCCCAGCAGCAGCGCGACGAGCATCGCGAGAGCAGCGCCGCCGAGCGTCATCTCGAGGGTGACGACGATGGCGTCGCCGAGGTCGGGAAGGCGTTCGCTCAGCGCCTGGAGATTGTCCGACATGCGGTCAGGACAGCCCCAGCTCGTCGGAGATCTTCTTGAGGTCGCCCTCGCAGAGCATGTCCGCCGTCAGCCCGGCAGGCGGGTACTCCGCCTCGGTGAAGCCGAACGGCTCCATGATCTCGAGCCAGCGCTCCTTGTCCTCGAGGATCGGCTTGAGCTTCTCGTTGTACGCCTCGAGCAGCTCGGTGTCGCCCTTGCGGAACACCTCGGCGCCGGCGCCGACCTGTGCCACGCCGTCGATGTTCGCGACGAACGCGTCGGTGGCCTCGACCGGCTCGTCCGTGCTGTCGGCGAGGGCGCGGATCGAGATGCCGGTGAGCGCGAACGCGTCGGCACGGCCGGAGACCACGGCGTTGAGGCCGTCGGTCGAGTCGCCCACGGTGATCGTCTTGACCCCGGTCTTCTGCGCGTAGCCGTCCTCGATCGCGCCGCTCGTCACGGCGAGCGTGATGCCGGCGTCGATCGCCGACTGCCAGTCGGTGAGGTTGTTCGGGTTGCCCTCGGGCACGAGGAACGCGGTGGTGTACATGATCGTCGGCTCCGCGAACGCGGCCTGCTCGCAGCGCTCGGGAAGGATCGACATGCCCGCGCTCACGGTGTCGTAGCGGCCGGCGTTGAGGCCCGGGATGAGCGAGTTCCACTCCGTCTGGGTGCCCTCGACGCTGTCGACGCCCAGCTCGCCGAAGACCTCCTTGTCCAGCGCGATCGTCGCACCGGTGAGCTCGCCACCGTCGTCGTAGCTGTAGGGCTTCTCGCCGTTGTACGCGACGTTCACCGTGCCCGCGTCCTGGATCTTGCTGAGGGTCGACCCCCCGTCGCCGCTGGCCCCACCTCCGGCGCCGCCCTCGTCGACGCTCGAGCAGGCGGCCAGCGCGGTCATGGTGAGCACGGAACCGGCAGCGAGGAATGCCCGGCGGCGCTTCGTGGTCCTGGTGGACGACACGGTGTCTCCCTTCGTCGCCCGGCGGGAGTCCGCGCCGAGCCGTTGGTCTGGACGGTGCGACACCGTAGCCGCGATGCCGACGCTACGACAATCTATGTATCCACATGTCGGATTGTCTACAATCTTCGAGGGCGCGCCGCTTCGACGCACCCGATCCGACGACATCGCAGGTCAGAGCGGTGCCGCCGGGGCGAACGACCGCCTGGAGGCGCCTGAGCACGCCCGAAAACGCGGTCATGCCATGGTCACAAGAGGGTCACGATCTGGCCGGAGGGCGCGACACGGGATGATATGTCCCGGTCGGACGGCCCCGGCCGCCTGGAAGGAGAGCAGATGACCCCATCGTCGCCGGCCGCCGTCGGCAGCGCGCCGTTCCTGTCGCCGGTGACCCGACCGTCGACGGTCGACCTCATCACCGTCGAGCTGCGCAACGCCGTCTACTCGGGCGCCCTGCCGGTGGGGTCACCCATCCGCGAGGTCGAGATGTCGAGCCAGCTCGGCGTGAGCCGGGGACCCTTCCGCGAGGCCGCGCAGCGTCTGGTGCAGGAGGGCCTGCTGCGCTCCACCCCCGGCCGCGGCCTCAGCGTGGTGCGCATCGGCGCCGACCGGGTGCGAGCGCTGTACGAGGCGCGCACCACGGTCGAGACGACGGCCGCGCCCCTCGCCGTCGAGCGCGCCACCGCGGCCCAGGTCGCGGCGGTGCGCGCCGCGCACGACGCCCTCGTCGACGCGGAGCGGAGCGAGGACGCCCGCCGGGTGGGCGACGCCGACCTCAACGTGCACTGGTCGCTCGTCGCCGCCAGCGGCAACCCCTGGCTGCTGCGCTGGATGACGACGCTCATCGTCGAGGTCCGGATCGCGAGCTTCACGCTCAGCGAGGACTACGCGGTGCGCAAGGACGCCGCCGAGTCGCACGTCGAGCTGGTCGAGCGGTTCGAGGCCCGCGACGCCGCCGGCCTCGTCGCCGCGATCCGCACCAACCTCGAGGACGCCGTCGCGCGCCTCCTCGAGCCCGAGACGATCGAGGTCGAGACCTTCGACGAACCCCGGCCCTCCCCCGCGCCCCGCCTCGACCCGATCACCCCGACGTTCCCCGAGCCGTAGCCGCTCACACCCCGTGCCGGGCGGCGAGCTGGGCGAGGCGCTCGTTCTCGTAGTCCTCGGCGCGCCACGAGGTGACCCCGGCGACGACGATCCCCGCCGGCCGGCCGTCGTCGCCCGCCAGCACCTCGACCCGCTCCCCGGGCGCCCCGAACCCCGGCTCGACCGGCAGCCGCAGGCCCTCGCCGTCGGCGACGAGGCGCTCGGCGCCGGCCAGCGGGTCCTCACCACGCGGGTCGATCAGCCACAGGTCCCGGCCCAGCCGGACGAGGTCGGTCAGGCCCCACAGGTTGGCGAAACGGCCGGTGCTGCGTCCCAGGACGGCGGCCTCGTCGGCGGTGGGCGCGCCGGCGTCGAGGGCGGTGGCGACCAGCGCGAAGAGGCCCGTCGCGATCGTGTCGGCGGGGCCGTCGACCCCGTTCGTCAGCACGGACACGACGACACCGGCGGCGGGGTCCGCCCAGGTACGGCTGAGCTGGCCGGGGAACGCGCCGCTGTGCCCGACGACCCGGCGGTCCTCGATCTCGCGCGCCTCGAACCCCAGCCCGTAGCGGCGTGGCCGGGCGTGGGGGCGGTCGATCGTGGACTCGTCGCGCTGCAGCAGGCGGCGGGTCTCCGGTCGCAGCAGGTCCGAGCCGTCGGCGTGCGCCGCGAACCACCGGGCGAGGTCGGACGCCGTCGAGCAGAACCCCGTCGCCGCGGCCAGCGCGCCCGTGCGCACCGGCGCGACCGGCAGCCGCCCGTCGTCGGCGACGCCCAGGGCGGAGTGCCCGACGACGGCGGGCGCGCCGTCCTCCAGCTCCGGCGTCGTGCGCTCCAGCCCGAGCGGGTCGAGGAGGTCGTCCCGCACGTGCCGGGCGAACGGCACCCCCGTGACTTTCTCGACCACCAGCCCCAGCAGCCCGTAGGCGAGGTTCGAGTACTTGAAGACCTCGCCGCGGCCGAGGACCGGGCCGTCGGCGCGCACCGCCGCCACCAGGGCGTCCCGGTCCGGGAACGGCGCCCCCAGCTGCCAGAAGTCCGCGTCGGCGCCGTCGCGCCGCACGCCGCCGGTGTGGCCGAGCGCCTCGCGCAGGGTGACCCGCCCGACCCCGGTGCCGGCGACCTCGGGCAGGTGCGCCTCGAACGGGTCGTCGAGGCGCAGCGCGTCCCGCTCCGCGAGCCGGGCCACCGCCGTCGCCGTGAACGTCTTGGAGTGCGACGCCACGCGGAACACGTGGTCCGTGCGCAGCGGCTCCCCGGTCGTGACGTCGGCGACGCCCCACGCGCCGTCGAGCACGACGTCGCCCCTGACGGCGACCGCGTACTGCACGCCGGGCACGCGCGCGAAGCCGGCCTGCGTGCCGACCCACGCGGCGAGATGGTCGGCGTCGAACAGGTCGGTGGTCGCGGGCTCCGAGGTCATGGGCGACACCCTGCCACGACGCCTTCCTCGCGCGCCCCGCGATGAGTTCGACGTCGGCGGGCCGTCCTAGCCTGGTACGTGACGCACGTCACCGACATCCCCGGGAGAACACATGTCCGCGTCAGACACCGACCCGCCGCGGGACGACCTCGCCGTCGACGCGCGCGGGCTCGTCAAGCACTTCACCACCCGCAAGCAGGTCACCAAGGCCGTCGACGGCGTGGACCTGCAGATCCCGACCGGCAGCGTCTTCGGGCTGCTGGGGCCCAACGGTGCCGGCAAGACGACCGTCGTCCGCATGCTCGCCACGCTGCTGCGTCCCGACGCCGGCTCCGCCCGCGTGCTCGGGCACGACGTCGTGGCCGACGCCGACGCCGTCCGCTCCGCCGTCGGCCTCACGGGCCAGTACGCCTCCGTCGACGAGGACCTGACCGGCACCGAGAACCTCCTCATGCTGGCCCGCCTCTACGGGTTCGCCGGGGCGGCGGCACGGCGCCGGGTCGACGGGCTGCTCGAGGCGTTCAGCCTGTCGGACGCCGGGCCGCGGCAGGTCAAGACGTACTCCGGCGGCATGCGCCGGCGCATCGACCTCGCCGCCTCGCTGGTGCTGGCCCCGCGCGTGCTGTTCCTCGACGAGCCCACCACCGGGCTCGACCCGCGCAGCCGCAACCAGGTGTGGGACATCGTCCGCGTGCTCGTCGCCGACGGCGCCACCGTGCTGCTCACCACCCAGTACCTCGAGGAGGCCGACCAGCTCGCCGACCGCATCGCCGTCATCGACCACGGCACCGTCATCGCCGAGGGCACGTCCACCGAGCTCAAGCGCTCCGTGGGCCAGGGCGCCGTGTCGCTGCGCCTGGCCGACGCCGCGCAGCGGTCGGCCGCGGCGAGCGTCGTCGAGAAGGTGCTGGGCACCGAGCCCACGCTGCCCACCGACCCGTACGCCCTGTCGGCCCGCGTGCCCGACGACGGCGCGGACTCCGTGGCGCAGCTGCTGCCCGCGCTCGGTGAGGCCGGCATCGCCGTCCCGGAGTTCACGCTCGGCCAGCCGAGCCTCGACGAGGTCTTCCTGACCCTGACCGGCAAGCCCCTGCCGGCCGACGACGAGGCCGAGACCGCCGACGCCCAGGAGGTGTCCCGATGACCGCGTCCGCCGACGCACCGTCCGAGATCACGACCACCACCCTGCGCCAGGCGGTGGCGCTCACGGAGCCGCCCGCGCGGCCGTCCGCGCTCTCGATGACCCTGACCTTCGGGTGGCGCGCGCTGCTGAAGATCAAGCACGTCCCGGAGCAGCTGTTCGACGTGCTGATCTCCCCCGTGATCTTCACGCTGATGTTCACGTACCTGTTCGGGGGCGCGCTCGCCGGGTCCACGTCCGCGTACATCCAGTTCCTGCTGCCCGGCATCCTGGTGCAGACCATCGTCATCGTCACCGTGTACACGGGCTACACGCTCAACACGGACATCACCAAGGGCGTCTTCGACCGGTTCCGCTCGCTGCCCATCTGGCGCCCCGCACCCATCGTCGGCGCCCTGCTGGGCGACACCGTGCGCTACTCCATCGCGTCGGTCATGACGATCGGGCTCGGCCTGATCCTCGGGTTCCGGCCCGACGGCGGCGTGGTCGGCGTCGTGCTCGGCGTGCTGCTGCTGCTCGTCTTCGCCTTCTCGCTGAGCTGGATCTTCACCATCCTGGGGCTGCTGCTGCGCACGCCCAACGCCGTCATGGGCGTGTCGATGATGGTGCTGATGCCGCTGACGTTCGCGTCGAACATCTTCGTCGACCCGTCGACCATGCCCACCGCGCTGCAGCGGTTCGTCGACATCAACCCGGTGACGCATCTCGTCACCGCCGTGCGCGGTCTGATGGCCGGCACCCCTGACGGCGGCGAGATCGTCTGGGTGCTCGTCGCCTCCGTCGTCCTCACCGCCGTCCTCGGCCCGATCACCATGCGCCTGTACCGCACCCGCCACTGACCCTCAGCGTTGTGGGTGGGCTCGTGGCCCCTATTTCCTGCGAAAGGGGGCCAC
>NZ_JBHVBO010000167.1:0-9132 GCF_042668085.1 Isoptericola sp. NPDC057391
CCCGCGGTCAGTGCTCGAGGACCTCGACGGCGGTGTCCAGGCAGTGCAGCGCGCTCGGCGGGTCCACGCGCACCAGGGTGAAGGCGCTGATGACGAGCGCGGTGCAGACGTCGGCGAGCCGGTCGGCGTCGGCGGTCGTCGCGTCCGGGCGCCCCGCGACCACCCCGCGCCGCAGGGCGCCGCGCAGCTCGGCGCGGTAGTCGGCGACGGTGCGACGCACGGCCTCGTCGGCCGCTATCGGGGAGCCTGACGTGTTGACGAGCAGGCAGCCGGAGGTGCCCTGGACCTCGTCCGCGCGGGCGAGAGCCGCGCGCAGGCCGGTGAGGTACTCGACGAGCGCGCCGGGGGCGACGTCGTCGGCCACGAGCGGGCGCAGGCGTGGCCGCACGACTTCGTCCAGGTAGCTCTGCACGGCGGCGTCGAAGAGCCCGCGCTTGGAGCCGAAGGCGTGGTAGATGCTCGACCGGTTCAGCCCGGTGGCGCGCTCCAGCGCGGGGACGGACGCCTCCGCGTAGCCGTCGCGCCAGAACACCTCGCGCGCCGCCCGGACCGCCTGCTCGGTCTCGAACCCCTGCGCCCTGCCCATCGTGCCTCCAGGTTGTGTAACGCTCGTTGCAGTATATACAGTGGACCGACCGTTACAGAATCGACCCGGCGATCGCGCCGGGCAGGCAGCAGGGGGGACCGATGGTCGTCGCAGGGCTCGTCCTGGCAGGGATCGCAGCTGCGCTCCACGTGTTCATCTTCTGGCTCGAGTCGGTCGC
This sequence comes from Isoptericola sp. NPDC057391, assembly GCF_042668085.1. Classification (NCBI taxonomy): domain Bacteria; kingdom Bacillati; phylum Actinomycetota; class Actinomycetes; order Micrococcales; family Promicromonosporaceae; genus Isoptericola; species Isoptericola sp. NPDC057391. The sequence continues at coordinate 765 of NZ_JBHVBO010000167.1, forward strand.
GTGGACCACACCCCGGGCGCGCGCCACGTTCGGCACCACCGAGCAGGAGGCCGCCGCCACGCGTGAGCTGGCGTTCAACCAGGGCTTCTACAACCTGTTCCTCGCCGTCGTGACGGCGGTCGGCATCGTACTCGTCGCGCTCGGGAGCATGGCCGGCACCACGGGCGCGGGCGCGGCCCTCGTGCTCGCCGGCACCGGCAGCATGCTCGCCGCCGCGCTCGTCCTGTTCCTCTCCTCGCCCGGCAAGCGCAGCGCCGCCGTCAAGCAGGGCACCGTGCCGCTGCTCGCCGTCGTCGCCCTCGTCGTCGGCCTCGCGCTCTGAACCTCACCATCGGAAGAAGGCTCCACCCCGCATGTCCACGATCGTCAGCACCCAGATCCAGCTCGCCGCCCGCCCCACCGGGTGGCCCACGCCGGACGACTTCCGCACCGTGCAGGTCACGTACGGCGACCTCGAGCCGGGGCAGGTCCGCGTCGCCAACGAGTTCGTCTCCGTCGACCCGTACATGCGGGGGCGCATGAACGACGTGAAGAGCTACGTCCCGCCCTTCGCGCTGGGGGAGACCATGACGGGGGGCGCGGTCGGTCGCGTCGTCGAGTCCGCGTCCGACGACGTGCCCGTGGGCGCCGTCGTGCTGCACCAGCACGGCTGGCGCGACGTCGCGCAGGAGGACGCGCGCGGCTTCCGCGTCGTGCCGGAGCTGCCGGGCGTGCCGCTGTCGCTGTACCTGGGCACGCTCGGCATGACCGGCCTGACCGCGTACGTCGGCCTCACCGCGATCGCGGGCCTGAAGGAGGGCGACACCGTCTTCGTCTCCGGCGCGGCGGGCGCCGTCGGCACCGCGGTGGGCCAGATCGCACGGCTGCTGGGCGCGAGCCGCGTCGTCGGCTCCGCCGGGTCGGCCGAGAAGGTCGAGCTGCTCACCTCGAAGTACGGCTACGACGCCGCGCTGAACTACAAGGACGCGCCGGTGCGCGAGCAGCTGCCCGCGCTGGTACCCGGCGGCGTCGACGTCTTCTTCGACAACGTCGGCGGCGACCACCTCACCGCCGCGCTCGACGTGATGAACGACGGCGGACGCGTCGCGCTGTGCGGCGCCATCGCCGGCTACAACACCACCGACCGCGTGCCCGGCCCGGACAACATGGCGAACCTCATCACCCGCGGGCTGCGGCTCGAGGGCTTCACGCTGGGCGGCTACCTCCACCACGGAGCCGAGTTCCGCGAGCTCATGACCGGCTGGTTCGCCGACGGGAAGATCGCCTACGACGAGACCGTCGTCGACGGCATCGAGAACGCCCCGCAGGCGTTCCTCGACATGATGCGCGGCGCCAACACCGGGAAGATGGTCGTCCGCACGGCGCGCTGATCCCGTGTCGGTCCCGCGTCAGCCGCGCTCGACCGCCCGGGCGACGAACACCCACTCCAGCCCGGGGCGGTCGGGCGCGTCGCGCACCTGCTCCACGACGTAGCCGGCGTCCTCGAGCGACGCGCCCAGCTCGTCGTGCTCCCGGAACCGCAGCGTCGAGCTCGAGTGCAGGACCCGGCCGTCGGGGAGGACGAACGTGCCCCGGAAAGTCACGAGCGGGAGCGACACGTCGACAAGGTCGGTCCACGTCTCGACGACGCCGAACCCCGGCACGTCGGTGCGCCGGTGCGTACGGTCGCGCGTCCATCGCTCCCAGAACCGCCGGCTCGGGTCCCGGATCTCGAACACCAGGTGCCCGGCGGGGGCCAGCGCGGCGTGGACGCCCCGCAGGGTCGACGACCAGTCGTCGTCCGTGAGGAAGACCTGCGCCACGTTGCCCGTCATCGTCGCGAGGTCCGCCCGTGGCGCGGGCAGCGTGGGAAGAGCCGTCGCGTCGCCGTGCACCCAGCGCACCCGCGCCGCACCGGGCTTGGCGCGCGCCACGTCGAGCGACGCGCCCGCCGGGTCGACCCCGACGACGTCGTACCCCTCGCCGGCGAGCAGGCAGGCGAACGTGCCGGTCCCGCAGCCGACGTCGAGCACGCGGCGCGGGCCCAGCTCGCGGGCGAGCGCCAGGTACGGGTCGAGGTCGCCGCGGTCCGGTTCGAGCGGGTCGTACAGCCGGGCGAGCGTGGGGTCGGCGAAGATCGCGTCGGGCACGTCCCGACCGTAGGCACGACCGGCGGGGGCGGCCCAGGGATTTCCTGCGGCGTCAGGCGCGCAGGGCCTGCTCGACGTCCTCGACGAGGTCCCGTGGGTCCTCGAGCCCGATCGACAGGCGCACCGTCGTCTCGGCGATCCCCACCTTGGCGCGGCCCACGGGGCCGAGCTTGCGGTGCGTCGTCGTGGCGGGGTGCGTGACGATCGACTTCGCGTCGCCGAGGTTGTTGGAGATGTCGACGACCTGCAGCGCGTCGAGGAACGCGAACGTGCGCTTCTTCGCCTCGGCCGGTTCCGTGCCCTCGGGCACGGCGAGGTCGAACGTCACGACCGTGCCGCCGCCGGACTGCTGTGCCTTGGCGAGCTCGTGCTGCGCGTGCGACGGCAGGAACGGGTAGCGCACCCCGGTCACGCCGTCGAGCCCCTCGAGCGCGGTCGCGACCTCGAGCGCGGCGGCGTTCTGGGCGCGCACCCGCACGTCGAGGGTCTCCAGCCCCTTGAGCAGCACCCAGGCGTTGAACGGGCTCAGCGACGGGCCCGTGTTGCGCACGAACGTCTGCACCGGCCCGGCGAGGAACTCCTCCGAGCCGAGGATCGCGCCGCCGAGCACGCGCCCCTGCCCGTCGATGTGCTTGGTGGCCGAGTAGACGACGACGTCCGCGCCGAGCTCGAGCGGCTTCTGCAGCACGGGCGTCGCGAACACGTTGTCCACCACGACGACGGCGCCGGCGGCGTGCGCGAGCTCGGCCACCCGTCGCACGTCCACGAGGTCCTGCATGGGGTTGGACGGCGACTCGAAGAACACGACGTCGGCCGGCGTGGCGAGGGCCTCCTCCCACTGCGAGGTCACGTGCCCGTCGACCAGGTCGACGCGCACGCCCCACTTGGCGAGGATCTCGTCGTAGATGACGTTGGTGGACCCGAACAGGGCCCGCGCCGAGACGATGCGCGACCCGCTGGAGACCAGCGCGGCGAGGGTGTTGAACACCGCCGACATGCCGGACGCCGTGGCGTAGCAGGCCTCGGCGCCCTCGATGAGGCGCAGGCGCTCCTCGAACGTGTGCACCGTCGGGTTGCCGTACCGCGAGTACAGGAACTGCGACCGCTCGCCGGCGAACGCGGCCTCGGCGTCCGCCGCCGAGCCGTACGTGTACCCCTGGGTGAGGAACAGCCCCTCGGACATCTCCTGGAAGTCCGAGCGGCGGTGCCCGCCCCGCACGGCCAGGGTCGCGGGCCGGACAGTGGCGGGCAGCGGGCGCGAGCCGCCGAAGGTCGTCGGGTCGGCACCCGGGCCGGTGGGGACGTGCTGGCCGTGCGAGGCGCTCACGCGCGGGCCTCCGCCGTCGCCTCCGGGGCGTAGGCGCCCCAGGGCAGGCCGCGGACCTTCCAGCCCTCGCGGTCGCGCACACCGTCGAAGCCGGGGCCACCCTCGAAGCCCTCGAGCACGTTGTACGCCGGGCCCAGACCCGACGCCGTCGCGAGGCGCGCCGCGCCGATCGAGCGCTGGCCGGAGCGGCACAGGAAGACGATCGGCCGGTCCGCGGTCACGCCGGCCGTGGCGAGCTCGGCGAGGAAGCCGGCGTTCGGGCGCCCGCCCGCCTGCACCCACTCGACGAAGAGGGGATCCTTGCCGGCGGTGCTGGTGTCCGGCACGCCGATCGCGCGCCACTCGCCCTCGGTGCGCACGTCCACGAGGACGGCGTCCGGGTCGCCGACGAGCAGGTCCCACGCCTGCTGCGGGGTGAGGTCGCCGGCGTAGCCCTCGGCCGGGCGGGGATCGATCTGGGTGCTCATCGCAGTCCTCCCATCGGTCGTGGCGGTAGCACCCTCGTCCGGTACGGCCGCCGTCGCCGGCGACCGGCCCGCGGGTTGCTGCGGCGTCGACGTGCCACGTCACTCGGCCGCTCGGGATGGTCCTGGCGATCGTACGACAGCCGTCCGCGTGCTGGTCACCCCGTCTCGCGACCCGAACACGGCGTGGCCGGGCAGCCGACCCACGGTCCGTCCGCGGCGATCAGTCGTCGTCGTCCTCGCCGAAGTGGGCGACGTGCGCGTGCTCGTGGTGGGCGATGTAGAGCCGCAGCTCGACGTCGCGGCCGTCGGCCTGCTGCGCGAGCACGCGGTCGATGCGGTCGGACTCGCGGCCCGCGGCGTCGACGATGACGTCGGCGTGCTCCTTCGTGTCCCTGCCCGACCAGGTTCCGGCCTCCGCGAGGGCGGCCTGCGCGTCGGCGGTGCCGGCGGCCAGGTCCGTGCCGGTGAGCCGCTCCACCTCCGCGCGGTCGAGCGTGATGACCGTCTTGTCGTCGTCGGAGTAGCGGACCGTGTACGCCGAGGGGTCCGGCTCGGCCGACGTCGCGGTCTCGTCCGCCTGCTCCCCGGTGCCGGCGGTCTCGTCGGCGGGCTGGGACGCCGTGCCCGACGCGCCCAGGTCATCGAACTCGGCGTCGGGGGTCGGGGACGCGCACGCGCCCAGGCCGAGGAGGCTCGCGAGGGCGATCGGCGTCAGTCGGCGGGGAAGGTGTCGCATGGTCTCTCCTGGTCGATGGAGCCAGCACGATCGGTGCTGACCTCCGTGAGTCGTCCGCGCCGCCGGAAAGGTTGCACGCGGACCGAGATCTCTTTCCGGGTTTTCTTTCGGCGTCAGGACCCGGCGTCGACCTGCAGCCGGTGCACGGCCGTGAGCGGTGTCCCGTCGGGGGCGCGGGCCTCCAGCACGACCTCGGCGTCGCCCGGGCTGCTCGCCGTGAGCCGCACGGTGTCGTCGTCGGTCGCGTAGGCGCCCGTGGGCAGCGTCCACACCCAGTGCTCGGTGCCCGCGACGTCGGCCGTGAGGGTCACGGGCTCGCCGACCGTCGCCGTCGCCGGCCCGGAGATCGCGACGCTCGCGGAGCCGGCGGTGGCGCGGGGGCGGTCGAGCCAGGCGGTGACGCCGGCGCCCGCTCCCAGCCCCAGGACGGCGGCGGTCGCCGCGGCGACGACGGCGGTGGGGCGGCGGCGCGCGCGGTCCGGGGCCTCGGTCGTGCCGGGCGTGAGCGCCTGCTCGACGTCGGCCAACCACGCGGCCGCGTCGGGGTGCCGCCGGGCGGGGGAGTCGGCGAGGCTGCGGCGCAGGGCGGCCTCGAGGGCACGGGGGAGGTCGGCGCCCTCGACGAGCCAGGTCAGCAGCGCGGACATCGCCCACAGGTCGGCGCGGGTGTCGACCGTGCCGGGTCCGTCCTGCTCCGGCGGGCGGAATCCCTCGGTGCCGCCCGCGACGGTCAGGCCGGAGCTGCGGGCCAGGTCCTTGCTCATGCCGAGGTCCGCGACGACCAGCCGTTCGTCGGCTCGCACGACGGCCGACGGACCGCCGGGAGCGGCGCCGGCCGTGCCGTCGACCACGCCCTCCGGACTGGTGCGCAGCAGCACGTTGCCGGGGCTGAGGTCCCGGTGCACGAGGCGCGCCGCGTGCACGGCCTCGACCGCGGCCGCGAGCCCCCGCGCGACGGCGAGCACGTCGGCCGGCGTCGCCGTCCAGCCGTCCGCCCGCAGGGCGGAGACCCGCGCGGCGAGGGTGCCCCGGTCGGCGTACTCGAGGACCAGGTACGGCTGCTGACGGTCGCTCTCGCCGATGTCGTGCACGGCGACGACGTGCGGGCTCGCCACCCGGCGCAGCGCCCGGCCCTCGGCGATGAACCGCTCGCGGACCTCGGGGTTGAGGCTGTGGTTCTCGGCCAGCACCTTCACCACCACGACGTCGTCCAGCCGCTCGTCGAGCGCGCGGTGCACGGTGGCGAACGACCCGACGCCGATCACCTCGCCCACCCGGTACCGCCCGAGCAGCGGCTCGGGCGCGCCCGGCGAGGCCATCAGGGCAGGCTCCCGAGGGCCGCGGCCACGAGCGCGCGGCCGCGGGAGACCTGCGACTTCACCGTGCCGACGCTGCGCCCGAGCCGCTCGGCCACGTCCGCGTACGGCAGGCCCTCGATGTCGCGCAGCGTCACGGGCTCGCGGTAGAGGTCGGGCAGCGCGGCGAGCGCGTCGCGCACGGTGGCGCGCGTGGCGATGAGGGAGCTCATCCGCTCCGCGGGCCCGAGGTCGTCGTCCGGCAGGGGAGCGGTGGCGCGCTGCCGGCGCAGGTGGTCGACCACCCGGTGCCGCACGATCCCGTGCACCCATGTGGTGACCCGCGACCCGCCCGCGAACGACCGGACCGAGGTCGCCACGGACACCAGCACGTCCTGGCAGACGTCGTCCACGGCCGCCTCGTCGAGCAGCGCGCCGCGCACGAAGCGCCGCACGACGCCGGAGGCGTCCAGCAGCTCCACCAGCAGCTCGGTGGCGGCAGCGGAGCCCGCGGCGGCCCGCTGCGCGACGGCGTCGAGCACGTCGGCGGTGTCGTCGGCGGCCCCGTCGCCGGACGCCGTGAGCGCGTCGAGCGCGGCGCGGCGGGCGGCGTGCAGGTCGCCGCCGTCGAGCGCCCCGGCGACCAGGGCAGCGGGGCCGTCGGCCGTGCCTTCCGCGGGCGCGCCGGAGGGCGGGACGGTGCGATCGGGCATGCGTCCAGCGTCTCACGCGCCCGCATCGTGAGAAGGGTGTCTGCCCGGCTTGACCGTGTGGTGCCGGGCACGCACGATGGGCGGCAGGTCATGAGCGCCAGCGCGAAGCCCCGGCTCGCTGGCCGGCAACCCTCCTCTCGCGGCGGGGTGCCCCGGGTGACGACCTGGCCCCGCGCCGTCCGGCGTGCGGGCAAGCGCGGGGAGCGACCTCCCCGGCACGACCGAGGAGGACCACGCATGACCACGCTCACCCCCGCGCCTGCGGTGCCCGCCGTCCGCGCCGCCGCCGTGCACGACGTCCCGCCCGTGCTGCCCGTCGTCGGCGGCGACACGCTCGTGCCGCTCGTCGACGGCCGCCACCTGCCGTACGCGAACCTCGACGTCGCGGCGTCCGCGCCCGCCCTGCAGGCCGTGGCCGACCGGGTCGCGCGCGTGCTGCCGCTGTACGCGAGCGTGCACCGCGGCGCCGGCTACCTGTCGCAGGTGTCGACGGCCCTGTACGAGACCGCGCGCCGCACGATCGGCGCGTTCGTCGGCGCCCGCGAGGACGACCTCACGATCGTCACCCGCAACACGACCGACTCGCTCAACCTGCTCGCGGGCTGCGTGCCCGCCGACCCGGCCACCGGCGAGCCCGGCCGCGTCCTGGTGCTCGACATCGAGCACCACGCCAACCTGCTGCCCTGGCAGCGCGTCACCGACGCGACCGTCGTCACCGGCGGTCCGTCCGTGTCGGCCACCCTCGCGGAGATCGAGGAGGAGCTGAGCTCCGCCGCCGCCGCGGGCCGCCCGTACGCCCTCCTCGCGCTCACCGGCGCCTCGAACGTCACCGGTGAGGCGCTGCCCGTGGCCGACGTCGTCGCCGCGGCCCACGGTGTCGGTACGCGGGTCGTGCTCGACGGCGCCCAGCTGGTGCCGCACCGCCGCTTCTCGCTGGCGGAGACCGGCGTCGACTACGTCGCCTTCTCGGGCCACAAGACGTACGCGCCGTTCGGCGCCGGCGCCCTGGTCGGCCGGCGCGACTGGCTCGACGCCGGCACCCCCTACCTCGCCGGGGGCGGCGCCGTGCGCCGGGTGCGCGCCACCACGACCGACTGGCACGAGGGCCCCGCCCGGCACGAGGCCGGCTCGCCGAACGTCGTCGGCGCGGTGGCGCTCGCGGCCGCGTGCGACGAGCTCGCCGCCCTCGACCCGCGGGTCGCCGGCGAGCACGAGGACGCCCTGCGGCGCCGGCTCGTGGACGGGCTCGGCGAGATCGACCGCGTCGAGGTCGTGCGCGTGTGGGACGACGCCGTCGACCCGGTGGGCGTCGTGACGTTCACGGTCACCGGCTACGACCCGGGCCTGGTCGCCGCGTATCTGTCCGCCGAGCACGGCATCGGCGTGCGCGACGGTCGGTTCTGCGCGCACCCGCTGCTCGGCCGCCTCGGGTTCGACGCCGGAGCCGTGCGCGCGTCGGTCGGCCTCGGCACCGCGGGCGAGGAGGTCGAGCGCCTCGTCGCCGCCGTCCGCTCGCTGGTGACCGAGGGGTCGCAGGCGCAGTACGACGTCGTGGACGGGCTCTGGGTCGTCGTCGACGACCCGCGCCCGGTCCCCGAGGGCTCCGGCCTCGAGGGCCTGCTCGCCACCGCCGCGCTCGGCGCCGACGAGGCGTTCGGCTGCCTGCCCGACGACCTCTGAGCCGTCGGTCCCGCCTCCGGG
>NZ_JBHVBO010000168.1:0-8923 GCF_042668085.1 Isoptericola sp. NPDC057391
GGTCACCCTCGGGTGACCGGCCCGCGAGGACTCACTCGGACTTCTCGGCGGCCTGCTCGCCCTCGGCGGCAGGCGTCTCCTCGACGACCGGAGCGGCGGCGGGCGCCTCCTCGGCGGCCGGGGCGGCCTCGGTCGCCTCGGCGGCGGGGGCCTCGGCCTGCGCGGCCTCGGCACCGGCCAGGAGCTCGCGCTCCCACTCGGCCAGCGGCTCGGCCTCGGCGGTCTGGTCGGCCTCGCCCTTCTTGCCCGAGTGACGCTGCAGCAGGCCCTCGGCCGCGGCGTCCGCGATCACGCGGGTGAGCAGCGTGACGGAGCGGATCGCGTCGTCGTTGCCCGGGATCGCGTAGTCGACGACGTCGGGGTCGCAGTTGGTGTCGAGGATCGCGACGACCGGGATGCCCAGCTTGCGGGCCTCGTCGACGGCGAGGTGCTCCTTGTTCGTGTCCACGATCCAGACCGCCGACGGGGTCTTCGCCATGTCACGGATACCGCCCAGCGTGCGCGAGAGCTTGTCCTTCTCGCGGCGCAGGACGAGGAGCTCCTTCTTCGTCAGGCCGGAGCCGGCGACGTCGTCGAAGTCGATCTCCTCGAGCTCCTTGAGGCGCTGGAGGCGCTTGTGCACGGTGGTGAAGTTGGTGAGCATGCCACCGAGCCAGCGGTGGTTCACGTACGGCATGCCGACGCGGGCGGCCTGCTCGGCCACGGGCTCCTGCGCCTGCTTCTTGGTGCCGACGAACAGGATGCTGCCGCCGTGGGCGACGGTCTCCTTGACGAACTCGTAGGCGCGGTCGATGTACGACAGCGACTGCTGGAGGTCGACGATGTAGATGCCGTTGCGCTCCGTGAAGATGAACCGCTTCATCTTCGGGTTCCAACGGCGGGTCTGGTGCCCGAAGTGGACACCGCTCTCGAGGAGCTGGCGCATGGTCACGACGGCCATGACACGTCCTTTCGCCGCGTGCGCCGGATCCTCCGGGCGGCACGCGCGTCAGGCGACCGGGCTGCTGCTGCAGGGTCCGATCGCGGTACTCGGTTCGTCGGTGACGGGCATCGGGCCCGGCACCCCTGGCGTCACGCCGGGCCGGCACCGTTCCCGGGGACCCGGGGACGGACCGCTGCCGACGCGGCCGCGCCCTGCACCCGGCGGGCCGGGTCGCGGGGCGCGTACGTGACGCGCGATGTCGACCGGTTCGCGTCCGCTCCCCCGGTTCGGCGAGCCCGCGGGACGTCGAGGACGGTCCACGGGATCCACCGGGATGGTTCGGGAAGGCGAGGCACAAGCCGATCGCGGCAGCCAGTCTACCCGACGGTTCCGGGCGTCTCCGCCCACCGGCCCGGGCGGCCTGGCGCCCCGCCTGTCGCGGGCGTCGTCGCCCCCCTTCCGGCGACATCGACGACGTCCCGCGGGGCGCGAACGCCCCGAGCCTGCCCCCAGGCTCCCACTGCCGCGGGCTTTCCCCAGCGCCGCGGCCCCGCGAGCGGACGGGGCCCCGGCTCCGCCAGCCTCCTGCCATGAAGCGTCGCAGCTCCACCGCCCGGGTGCCGGCGGGCCGTGGCCCGGAGACCGGTCGTGCCACCGGGTGTCCCGCCCCCTCCGCCGCCCGCCCCGACGTGCCGGTCGGCCCCGCCCGGACAAGCACGAGAGGCGTCCCGAGGGTCGTCGCACGGCTCGTCGCACGGCTCGTCGCACGGCTCGCCGCGGCCGGCGCCGTGTGCCTGCTGGCCACGGCGCCGCTCGCCGGCGCGGCGCCTCCGCCGCCGCCGGCCCCCGCGGCCGACGGCGAGGGGTGGACACGCCCCGTGCCCGGCGACGTGGTGCACCCGTTCGACCCTCCCGCCCAGGAGTGGGGAGCAGGGCACCGTGGGGTGGACCTCGCCGCCGCGACGGGCGAGCCGGTGCGCACGCCGGAGGCGGGAGTGGTGTCGTTCACGGGGCAGGTCGCGGGCAAGGCCGTCGTGGTCGTCGCCCATCCCGGCGGCCTGCGGTCCACGTTCGAGCCGGTCACGGCCTCCGTGGGCCGTGGCGACCCGGTGGCCGCGGGAGACGTCGTGGGCACGCTCGCGTCCGGGCCGGGGCACTGCGCGCCCGCCGGGTGCGTGCACTGGGGCGTGCTGCGCGGGGAGGTCTACCTCGACCCGCTCGCCCTGCTCGGCCAGGCCCCACCGATCGTGCTGCTGCCGGGCGGGCCCTGAGCGCAGGCGCACCCCCGACGGACGAGCCGACGAAGCGCGCGTCCCGCGGGCTCAGGCCCGCGGGAACGCCTGCACGAACACCTTGCGCAGCCGCTCGTCGTCCACGTGGGTGTACCGCTGCGTGGTGCCGAGGTCGGAGTGCCCCAGGACCTCCTGAACGGACCGCAGGTCGGAGCCGCCCTGCAGCAGGTGCGTCGCCGCGGAGTGCCGCAGCGCGTGCGGGGCCACGTCGTCCACGCCCGCCCGGGCCGCGAGCGCGTGCACCGCGTCGCGGACCTGTCGCTGGCCCCAGCGGCCCCCGCGCGCCCCGAGGAGGAGCGCGGCCCCGGACGCCGGCTGCACCAGAGCCGGTCTGCCGTGCGCGAGCCACTCGGACACGGCGCGCGCCGCCGGGACACCGAAGGGCACCACCCGCTCCTTGCCGCCCTTGCCGAGCACCCGCACGAGCCGGTCGGACAGGTCGACGGCGGGCACGTCCACCTGCACGAGCTCGCCGACGCGGATGCCGCTGCCGTACAGGAGCTCCGCCGCCGCCCAAGCGCGCAGGGCCGCCGGGCGCTCGTCCGGATCCGCCGCCTGCGCCACCTCACGGGCGGTGTCGAGCAGCGCCGCGGCCGCGTCGGCGCTCAGCACCGTCGGCAGGGTCCGCGACACCTTCGGGCTCGCGAGGCGCGCTGTCGGGTCCGTCTGCACCAGGCCGACGCGGTACGCCCAGCGCAGGAAGGTCCGTGCCGCGGCCCCGCGGCGGGCGACGGTCGCGCGGGCCAGGCCGCGCTCGGCCTGCGCCGCGAGCCAGCCGCGGAGCACCCCGACGTCCACCCCCGGCAGGCCGTCGACGCCGTGCCGCACCGCGTACCGCAGGAGCGACCCGACGTCCGCGCGGTACGCACGTCGCGTGTGCGCCGAGTGCCCGCGCTGGACCTCGAGATGCTCGTCGAAACGCGCCAGCGCCTCCGCGAGCGGCGCCGGCAGCGGCGGCAGGTCCGAATCGGTGTCCATCCAGGTCAGTGTGCCCCTGAGCCGTCGCGGGACGGGTGAGGCGGCGCGCGTGTCGAGGTCGTCCACCGGCCGGGCAGCAGCGCGCGACCTGCCCGTCCGGGCGCCCTCGCGCGCCCACCGCCTCACCCCTCCGACGCGCCCCTGCCCGCCTCGCGGGCCGCGCGCCGCACCCTGCGCCATCGGCCGGCCTCCTGGCCGGCGAGGCCGCGCAGCTCCAGGGCACCGAGCCCCGCGAGCAGCTCGCCCGGCGCGAGCCCCGCCGTGCGTGCCAGCGCGTCAACGGTGGCCGCGCCCCGTGCCGGCAGCGCGTCCCACACCTGGCGGGCGCGGTCGCCCAGGGCCTCGACGTCCGCGGGGATCCGCCGGCGCGACACCGCACGGGCGGCGCGCCCGGCCGTCGCCTCACGCGAGGCCTGCGGGGGCGTCGCGTCGCCGTCGTACGGGCCGGCGAGCTCGGCCACTTCGGCGGCGTCCGTCACGCAGACCGCCGCTCCGTCCCGCAGGAGCGCGTGACACCCGGTCGAGGTACCCGACGTCACGGCGCCGGGCACGGCACCGAGCGGGCGCAGCAGCCGGGTGGCGTGGCGCGCCGTAGACAGCGCCCCCGACCGCCAGGCCGCCTCCACCACGACGGTCGCGCAGGACGCGGCCGCGATGATCCGGTTGCGGGCGAGGAACCGCTGCTTGAACGGCGCCGAGCCGGGTGGTACCTCGCTCACCACCGCACCCGCGCCGTCCGCCAGCCGCCGCAGCAGGTCCTGGTTGCCCGGCGGGTACAAGCGGTCCACGCCCCCGGCGAGCACCGCCACCGTGGGCGCCCCGCCGGCCACGGCCCCACGATGGGCCGCGGCGTCGATCCCGTACGCCCCTCCCGACACCACGGCGAAGTCACGGTCCGCCAGCCCCGCCGCCAGGTCGCTCGCCACGTGGTCCCCGTAGGCGCTCGACGCCCGCGCGCCGACGAGCGCGACCGACCGCTCCGTCAGCGCCGTCAGGTCCGGCTCGCCCCGCACCCACAGAGCGAAGGGTTCCTCCGGGCCCAACGCGGCCAGCCGGGCCGGCCAGCGCGGGTCCCCGGGCACGAGCAGGGTGCCCCCGAGCCGCTCGAGGACCCGCAGCTCCCGCCGCGGGTCGAGGCGGTCGAGCCGCGGCGCCCACCGGGCGACCCCCTCCATCAGCCGGTCGGCCGCGACCTCGCTGCCCAGCGGCTCGACCGCCGATCCCCGCAGGGCCCGCGCCGGGTCGCGGACCGCGCCGACGACCCACTCCAGCGCCGCCGGAGCGCCGAGGTGCGCCACGAGCGTGCCCGCCACCGCGTCGGCCGGCTCTGCCAGCCTGCTCCACGCGGCGCGGGCGAGCACCGGGTCGTCCGCCGCGAAGGGCAGCCCGCCGGCCCCGACGGACCGCGTCCTGTCCTCCGGTTCCATCTCGAGCTCACGCATGGCTCCCCCTGGTCCGCATCGTCACGGCCGTGGAGACGTCGTCCGCCGTCGGTGCGGCGCGCCCCGCCAGGTCGGCGTGCGTCCACGCGATCCGCAGCACGCGGTCGGCCCCGCGCAGGCTGAGCACGCCCCGGTCGACCATCTGCTCGATCGGCTGCAGCACGCCCGGCGCCCGCGACCGCTCCCGCAACCACCGCCCGGGCACCTCCGCGTTGGTCGTCCAGGGCGTCCCGGCCAGCCGTTCGCGCGCCGCGGCCCGCGCCTGCGCGACGCGGGCCGCCACCGCCGCCGACGACTCCCCCTCCGACCGGGCCGTCCGTTCCGCACGCGTCACGGGCAGGACCTCCACCTGCAGGTCGACGCGGTCGAGCAACGGCCCCGAGAGGCGGCCGAAGTACCGGCGCTTCGCCGTCGGCGTGCATGAGCAGTCCAGCCCCTTGTTCACCGACGCCATCCCACAGGGACAGGGGTTCGCCGCCAGCACCAGCTGGAACCGCGCCGGGTAGCGGGCGGCTCCCCCGGAGCGGTGCAGCACCAGCTCGCCCTGCTCGAGAGGCTGGCGCAGCGTCTCCAGCACGCGGGACGGGAACTCCGGCGCTTCGTCGAGCAGCAGCACCCCACGGTGCGCCCGGGACACCGCCCCGGGGCGGGCCAGCCCGCTGCCCCCGCCGACGATCGCCGCCGGGGTGGCCGTGTGGTGCGGGTCCTCGAACGGCGGGCGCGTCATGAGCCCGTTCCCGGGGTCGAACGTCCCGGCCACCGAGTGCACGGACGTCACCTCGACGGCCTCGGTCGGCGTGAGGTCCGGCAGGATGCCCGGCAGGCGGGCGGCGAGCATCGTCTTGCCGGCACCCGGCGGCCCGACCAGGAGCAGGTGGTGCCCGCCAGCCGCCGCGACCTCGAGCGCCGTCCGCGCCTGCACCTGCCCCACCACCTCCGCGAGGTCCCCCGGCGACCGGCGCGGCGCGGACTGCCGCGCCGCCCGCACCGGGTCCAGCACCGGCGGGTCCGCCAGCTCGCCGCCGTGCAGCAGCACCACCTCGGCGAGGCTCGACGCCGCGTGGACGCGTGCCCCGGGGACCAGCCGCGCCTCGTCCGCGTCTCCGGTCGCGACCACGACGTCCGGGCAGCCGGCGTCGACGGCCGCGGCGACCGCGGGGAGCACCCCGCGCACGGGCTGGAGGCGGCCGTCGAGGCCGAGCTCCGCCAGGTGCACGACCCGGTCCAGCCCGGCCCGGGGCACCACGCCGTCCCCCGCGAGCACCGCGACCGCGATGGCGACGTCGAACGACGAGCCGGACTTGCGCAGCGAGGCGGGCGACAGGTTGACGGTGATCTTCCGGTGCGGCCACTTGATGCCGGTGGAGAGCACCGCGGCGCGCACGCGCTCGCGCGACTCGTTCAGCGCGGTGTCCGGCAGACCCACCAGGGTGAAGCCGGGGACCGACGCCGCGAGCTGCGCCTGCACCTCCACGACGTGCCCGGTCAGCCCGGTGAGGGCGACGGCCGCCGTTGTCCCGAGCCCCATCAGAGCACCCCCACGAGGTGCTCGACCTGCGCGGCGCCCGCCCGCGGCAGCACCACCGCCACGACGTCGACCCGGATCTCTCGGCAGCGTACGTCGCGGTGCTCCACCAACCACTGCCCCGTGAGCCGGCGGATGCGGGACAGCTTGGCGGCCGTGACCGCCTCCGCCGGATGGCCGAACGCGGTGCCGCGCCGAGTCTTCACCTCGATCGCGACCAGCGTGTCCCCGTCGCGCGCGACCAGGTCGAGCTCGCCCTCGGCGCCGCGCCAGTTGCGCTCGAGCACCTGCAGGCCCTGCGCCTCCACGTGGCGCGCCGCCACCCGTTCCCCGTACCGCCCGACGGCGTCCTTCGCCCGCATCGAACCACCTCCGCGGGGAAGCCTCGCGGCCCGCGGAAGGACGACGTGCACGCAAACCGTCGCCTGTGGACGGAGCGCGATCGGTGCGGCCCTGGGGGCAGCCTCCGCGCCCTCGGACGCCTCGTGCCGACCGGAAGGGGCGGGGCGAGCTCCAGGGCCGACCAGCGACGGGGCTGACCAGCTACAGCGCGAGCTCCGCCTTCGCGAGTTCCTCGACGTTGACGTCCTTGAACGTCACGACGCGCACGGACTTCACGAACCGCGCGGAGCGGTAGACGTCCCACACCCAGGCGTCGGCCAGGCGGAGCTCGAAGTAGACCTCGCCGGCGGCGGACCGCACCTGCAGGTCCACCTGGTTGGCGAGGTAGAACCGCCGCTCCGTCTCCACCACGTACGAGAACAGGCCCACCACGTCGCGGTACTCGCGGTAGAGCGCGAGCTCCATCTCGGTCTCGTAGTTCTCGAGGTCTTCGGCGCTCACGGGGCCATCCTCCCACCGGGTGCCAGATCAGCCGTGACGTCGGCCCGCACGTCGGCCGTCACCTCGGCTGTCGCCTCGACGAGGCCGACGTCGAGCGTCCCCGCGGTCGCGCCCGGCGGCACGTCCGCCGCGCCGTCGTCGGCCATGCCTTCGTCGGCCAGGGCCCGCAGGTTCCATGACCGCCGGTGCTGCGGCGTCGGGCCCAGCCGGCGCAGCGCGTCCAGGTGGGCGGGCGCCGAGTAGCCCTTGTTCTGGTCCCAGGCGAACGCCGGGTACTGGCGCGCGAGGCGCACGAGCAGGCCGTCGCGCTCCACCTTGGCGAGCACGCTCGCGGCCGCGACCGAGGAGCACTGCAGGTCGGCCTTGACCAGCGTGCGCACCCCCGGCTCCGGGGCCTCGGGCCCGAGAGGGTCGAGCGCCGCCGCCTCGAACAGGTCGACGTCGGCCCGGCTCAGCCAGTCGTGCGAGCCGTCGAGCAGCACCACGTCCACGTCGCCGCACGTCCGGCGGACCTGCGCCAGCGCCCGCCGACCGGCGAGCCGCAGCGCCGCGACGATCCCGTGCGCGTCGATCTCGGCGGGCCCGGCGTGCCCGACGGCCCAGGCGACGCCCCAGCGCTGCAGCTGGGGCACCATCGCGACCCGCGCCGCGGGGGTGAGCAGCTTCGAGTCGGTCAGCCCCTGGGGCGCCGTCCGCGTCGCCGCGTCCACGACGACGACGCCCACGCTCACGGGCCCGGCGAGCGCGCCGCGCCCCACCTCGTCCATGCCCGCGACCAGCCGCGCCCCGCCCGTGAGCAGCGCACGCTCCTGGCGCAGCGTCGGGCTCCGACGCTGCTTGCCCGCGCCGGAGGTGGCGCCGTTGGCGGAGCGGCGGCGCGGCGGCGTGGGCCGGCGCACGGTCTCCGGCCCGGGCGTGGCGCGGACGGGCTGCACCGCGCTCTGTTGGGCGCCCCGTTCGACGAGCGACGTCACGGCTCCGGGACCTTCGCGAAGACGTCGCCCGGGTTGCGCAGGAGCTTCGCGTCACCCAGCGGCCACACGGTGGCGAACGCCGACCCGACGACGTTGTCCATCGGCACGAACCCGCCGCCCGGCTTGCCCGTGTTGTAGCGGGAGTCCTGCGAGTTCTGCCGGTTGTCCCCCATGACGAACAGGAAGCCGTCGGGCACCACCGTGTCGAACGGGTCCTGGCTCGGCACCGAGCCCGGCTTGATGTACGACTCCTCGTCGATCGGCTCGCCGTTGACGCTCACGCGGCCCTGGTCGTCGCAGCACGTCACGTGGTCGCCCGGCGTCCCGACGACCCGCTTGATGAGGTGGTCGCCCGTCTCCTGCGGCAGCAGCCCCACGAACGTCAGCACGTCCGTCGCCGCCTGCCCGACCGGGGTCCGCTCCGGCGGCTCGTACGGCGGCAACCACCCGCCCGGGTCCTTGAACACCACGATGTCGCCGCGGTGGACGTCGAAAACGTCCGGCACCATGCGCGAGACCATCACCCGGTCCCCGATCTCCAGCGTGTCCTCCATCGACCCGCTGGGGATGTAGAACGCCTGCACCAGGAACGTCTTGATCAGCCAGGACAGCACCAGCGCGCTGACCACGATGATCGCGGTCTCGCGCAGGACGCCGAGCCCACGGCTCGGGGCGCTGCCCTCGGCGGGAGCGGGGCGGCCCGCGCCGACCACGGAGTCGAAACCCTCGGCCCCGTCGCCGGAGCCGCTGCCCGCGGGGTCGTGGGGGCGGGGCTCGCGCGCGCTGGGCCGGTCGGTCACGGGATCGGAGTCTGCCACGCCCTCACTCTTTCACTCGCCACCGTCCACGGCGAAACCCACGGCAGGTCCCCCCGGTCGCCCCGGAGGTCGCCCCCGGAGCGGGACGGGCGCGCCCCGGGACGACGGACGGGCGGCCCTGCCATCGGC
>NZ_JBHVBO010000169.1:0-8915 GCF_042668085.1 Isoptericola sp. NPDC057391
GAATCACGGAGAAGTCCCGGGGCGCTGACTACATCGAGGTCATGAAGTCCAACCTCGCCGCGCTGCAGAAGGCCCTCGGCGCGAAGTGACCCGCACCACCCGCACCACTTGTGACGTTCGGATCGGAGGCGCTCATGCCGGAGCGTGAGAGCACCCCCCGCGAGGCCGCCCCCCGGCCCGCCCAGGAGGCCGTCATAGCCCTGCGCGGCGCCCCACCCGGCCCCTGTCGAGACCTCCCGTGCAGGGGCTTCCGACCTGGAAGGACGTCCGATGACGCAGAGCACCGTCCCCGCACCGATCACCGACCTGACCGGCGCCGGGGTGTCCATCTGGCTCGACGACCTGTCGCGGGAACGCCTGCGCAGCGGCAACCTGGCGGCCCTCGTGGCCGAGCGGGGCGTCGTCGGCGTGACGACGAACCCGACGATCTTCGCCAAGGCCCTGTCGAGCGGCGACGCCTACGACGCGCAGCTGTCCGAGCTCGCCGGCTCGGACGTGGACTCTGCGGTCGAGACCATCACCACCGACGACGTGCGCGCCGCCGCGGACCTGCTGCGCCCGGTCTACGACGCCACCGACGGCGTGGACGGCCGCGTGTCGATCGAGGTCGACCCGCGCCTGGCGTACGACGCCGACAAGACCGTCGTCGTGGCGGAGCGCCTGTGGCGCACCGTGGACCGCCCGAACGTCTTCATCAAGATCCCGGCGACCGTGCCCGGCCTGGACGCGATCTCGCGCACCCTCGCCCAGGGCATCAGCGTCAACGTCACGCTGATCTTCTCGATCGAGCGCTACCGCGCCGTCATGGAGGCGTTCGCGATCGGCCTCGAGCAGGCGCGCGCCGACGGCATCGACCTCGGCCCCATCGGGTCGGTCGCGTCGTTCTTCGTCTCGCGGGTCGACTCGTCGGTGGACGCCGCCCTGGAGAAGATCGGCACGCCGGAGGCCCTCGACCTGCGCGGTCAGGCCGCCGTCGCGAACGCCCGCCTGGCGTTCGAGGCCTACGAGCAGTTCGTGGGCACGGACCGGTGGCGTTCGCTCGCGGCGTCCGGCGCGCACCCGCAGCGGCCGCTGTGGGCGTCGACCGGCGTGAAGAACCCGGAGTACCCGGACACGCTGTACGTGTCCGAGCTGGTCACCGACGGCGTCGTGAACACGATGCCCGAGCCGACCCTGCAGGCGTTCGCCGACCACGGCGTCGTCACGGGCGACACGGTCCGCGGCACCGCGGGCGCGGCGCGGCGCACGATCGAGACCATCGAGTCCCTCGGCGTCTCGCTCACCGAGGTCACCGACCACCTCGAGACGGACGGCGTCCGCAAGTTCGAGGACTCCTGGACGGAGCTCCTCGACACCGCGTCCGCCGGGCTGAAGGCCCAGGGCGCCTGAGCCCTCCCCGGGGGGCGCCACGGCGCCCCCGGGTCCGCACCACCTCCCGCCCGCACGACGAAGAACGGTGCCCACCTCGTGAGACCGGCCAAGATCACCGCCGAGCACAACCCCCTGCGCGACCCCCTCGACCTGCGGCTCCCCCGCATCGCCGGCCCCAGCGGCCTGGTCATCTTCGGGGTCACGGGCGATCTGTCGCGCAAGAAGCTCATGCCCGCCGTCTACGACCTGGCGAACCGCGGGCTGCTGCCGCCCGGCTTCGCGCTGACGGGCTTCGCCCGCCGCGACTGGGCCGACCAGGACTTCGCGCAGGTCGTGCACGACGCCGTCAAGGAGCACGCCCGCACGCCGTTCCGCGAGGCCACCTGGCGCCAGCTCGCCGAGGGCATCCGCTTCGTGCAGGGCTCGTTCGACGACGACGCCGCGTTCGAGCGCCTGCGCCAGACGGTGGAGCAGCTCGACGCCGAGCGCGGCACCGGCGGCAACCACGCCTTCTACCTCTCCGTGCCGCCCAGCGCGTTCCCGGTGGTCTGCCGCCAGCTGTCGGAGTCGGGGCTGTCCAAGTCCTCCCCGGACGCGTGGCGCCGCGTCGTCATCGAGAAGCCCTTCGGGCACGACCTCGAGAGCGCGCGCGAGCTCGACGCCGTGGTCTCCCAGGTCTTCGACCCGGAGTCGGTGTTCCGCATCGACCACTACCTCGGCAAGGAGACGGTCCAGAACCTCCTCGCCCTGCGGTTCGCGAACCAGATGTTCGAGCCGCTGTGGAACAGCAACTACGTCGACCACGTGCAGATCACGATGGCCGAGGACATCGGCATCGGCGGCCGCGCGAGCTACTACGACGGCATCGGCGCCGCCCGCGACGTCATCCAGAACCACCTGCTGCAGCTCCTGGCGCTGGTCGCCATGGAGGAGCCCGTCAACTTCGACGCCGACGCGCTGCGTGCCGAGAAGATCAAGGCCCTCTCCTCGGTGCGGCTCCCCCGCGACCTTGGCCGCCACACCGCCCGCGGCCAGTACGCCTCCGGATGGCAGGGCGGCGAGAAGGTCGTCGGGTTCCTCGAGGAGGAGGGCTTCAACCCCGACTCCACGACCGAGACCTTCGCCGCGGTGAAGCTCGAGATCGACAACCGGCGCTGGGCCGGCGTGCCCTTCTACCTGCGCACGGGCAAGCGCCTCGGCCGCCGCGTCACCGAGGTGGCCGTCGTCTTCAAGAAGGCGCCGCACCTGCCGTTCGAGTCGTCGCTCACGTCCGACCTGGGCAACAACGCGCTGGTCATCCGCGTGCAGCCCGACGAGGGCGTCACCCTCCGGTTCGGCGCGAAGGTGCCCGGCACCGCGATGGAGGTCCGCGACGTCACGATGGACTTCGGCTACGGCCACTCGTTCACCGAGTCGTCCCCCGAGGCGTACGAGCGCCTCATCCTCGACGTCCTCCTCGGCGACCCGCCGCTGTTCCCGACGCGCGAGGAGGTCGAGCTCTCCTGGAAGATCCTCGACCCGGTCACCGCGTACTGGGCGGGCAAGGGCAAGCCGGAGCAGTACGCCTCGGGCACCTGGGGCCCGGCGTCCGCCGACAAGATGATGGCCCGCGACGGCCGCTCGTGGCGGCGCCCGTGAGGCCCGGCCCCGCCCCGGACGACGCCCCAGGCGGCGCGGCGAGCCGCCCCCACCCGTGCCGCTTCCACCGAGGAGAGCCCCGATGATCATCGACATGCCGGACACGACCACGAACGCGGTCGGCAAGCGGCTCGCCCACCTGCGCGACGAGGGCGGCGCGGTGGCCCTCGGCCGGGTCCTCACCCTCGTCGTCGTCGCGGAGGAGGCCGACATCGAGGACTCCGTGCGCGCGGCCAACCAGGCCAGCCACGAGCACCCGTGCCGGGTCGTCGTGGTCGCGCCGCTCGCGCAGCGCGACCGCTCCGCGCCGCGGCTCGACGCCGAGATCCGCGTCGGCGGCGACGCCGGCGCCTCGGAGGTCGTCGTGCTGCGCGCCGGCGGGCCGATGCTCGACCACACCGACACGCTCGTCATGCCGCTGCTGCTGCCGGACGCGCCCATCGTCGTGTGGTGGCCGACCGGCGGGCCGGACGCCCCCTCGCAGGACCCGATGGGCGCGATGGCGCAGCGACGCATCACGGACACGACGACGGCGGCCGACCCGGTCGCGATGCTGCACCGTCTGGCGGGCACGTTCAGCCCGGGCGACACCGACCTCGCGTGGGCGCGAGTCACCCTGTGGCGCGGCCTCATCGCGGCGGCGGTGGAGCAGCCCCCGTTCGAGCCCGTCACCGCCGTGACCGTCGAGGGCCAGGAGCAGCACACGTCGCTCGACCTGCTGGCCGCCTGGCTCGGCCAGCGTCTGCGCTGTCCTGCCACGGTGGTGCGCACCGACAGCGACGACGCCATCACCCGCGTGACGCTGGAGCGCAAGAGCGGTCCGATCGTGCTCGACCGCCCCGACGGCCGCGTCGTGTCGATCACGCAGCCCGAGAAGCCCGAGCGCCGCATGGCGCTGCCCATCAGGGCTCTGAGCGAGGCCCTCATCGAGGAGCTGCGGCGCCTCGACCCCGACGAGCTCTACGGCGAGGTGCTCACCAAGGGCATCACGCGGGTCGAGACCGTCAAGGCGAAGGCCACGGCGTGAGCGCGCCGCTCGTCGTCGTCCACCCGGACCCGGACGTCCTCGCGGAGGCCGCCGCCGCCCGGTTGCTCACCCGCCTGCTCGACGTGCAGTCGGTCCGCACGCCGGTGCACGCCGTGCTGACCGGCGGCACCGTGGGCATCAAGACGCTCGAGGCCGTGTCCGCGAGCCCGCTGCGCTCCGCCGTGGACTGGTCCGGGGTGCACCTGTGGTGGGGCGACGAGCGGTTCCTGCCCGACGGCGACCCGGACCGCAACGAGACCCAGGCACGTGCCGCGCTCGTGGACGCGCTGGTCGCGGACTCCGGCCTGCCCGCCGACCACGTGCACGCGATGCCGGCCCGCGGTGCCGTGGACGCCGGCGACATCGTCGAGACGCCGGAGCAGTCGGCGGCGGCCTACGCGGCCGAGCTCGCGGCCTTCGCCGCGCCGGCTCCCGGCTCGTCGGAGCCGGCCGTCCCGGAGTTCGACGTGCTGCTGCTCGGCATGGGGCCGGACGGCCACGTCGCCTCGCTGTTCCCCGGGCACGACGGGCTGGCGGCCCGCGGCGCGACCGTCGGCGTGCACGGCTCCCCGAAGCCGCCGCCGGAGCGTGTCTCGCTCACCTTCGACGCCCTGCGGAGGGCGCGCGAGGTGTGGGTCGTCGCGGCCGGCGCCGAGAAGGAGGCCCAGGCCGCCGCGGCCCTCGCCGGCGGTGCGGTGACCGACGTGCCGGCGGCCGGGGCACGCGGCACCGAGCGCACGCTGTGGCTCCTCGACGCCGCCGCGGCCGGCCCGGCCGCCTGACCTGCTAGCTCGCCGACCGATGCCGGTCGGCGAGCAGGCGGGCGGGCGTCTCGTCGTCGAACTCGGCGAAGAACTCCCCCACCCGCTCGGTGAGCTCGCTCATCCCGTCGCACGCGAACAGGGTGGGCTGGTAGTGCGAGATGTCGTACTCCACGGTGCCCATCGAGTAGAAGTCCAGCGGCAGGATGGTGGCGCCGCGGAACTCCTCGATCTCGCCGTACGAGGACAGCAGGCCCGCGCCGTAGGCACGCAGCTCCCCGTCCTCGTACATCACCCCGAACTCGATGGTGAACCAGAAGACGTCCGCCACGAACTGCAGCCCCTCGGCCGTCTCGCACCGCCGTGCCGCCTCGCCCGCCCGTCGCTTGATGTCGGCGATCGCCGGGTTCGCGAGCAGGTTCCCGTGCCCGACGACCTCGTGGATGATGTCCGGCTCGGGGGTGTACAGGGGCTGAGACCCGTGGCGCAGGTACTGCGTGGAGTGGAAGACGCCGTCGGCGAGGGACCCGTAGAACTGGTCCAGCGGCACCAGCCCGGCGGCCGGGTGCAACCGGAAGTCGCTGAGCGGCTCCAGGCCGGCGCTCACCTCGTCGAGCTGGGGCACCCGGTCGGTCGGCAGGCCGAGGGCCTCCTTGCCCTCGAGGTACCCGCGGATCGCCAGGCGCTCGTGCTTGGGCGCGAGCTCGGCGCACACGGTGCGCCAGATCTCGTTCTCCGCGTCGGTGTACTCGACGCGGGGCACCGGATCGCCCGGCGACCACCGCAGGGCGGGGCCGGCGATGATCTCCCGCCTGCGCCGGTACTCCGGGTCGTTCGCACCGGGGTGGTCGTCCGCGAGGTGCACCGTGACGCCGTGCTCGTCCTCGGTGACGGGGGCGTAGAGCTGTCCTTCCTCGAACATGCGGCCAGACTACGCCCGGCGCCTCCGTCTCGACAGGTGGACGCCCGGTGGTGCCGCCGCTCCACCCGGCGCCGTCAGCTCGCCTGGCGCAGCCCCGTCCGCCGCGCCCGCAGCGTCGCGAGCGCCTCCTCGAGCAGGGCGGCACCGTCCGCCTCGGAGCGGCGTTCCTTCACGTAGGCCAGGTGCGTCTTGTACGGCTCGTTCCGCGCCGGCTCCGGCGGGTTGGCCGCGTCCAGCCCGGCCGGGAAGCCGCAGCGCGGGCAGTCCCAGAACTCCGGAGGCTCGACGTCCTCGTTCGCCGAGAAGCTCGGCGTCGTCTCGTGCCCGTTCGCGCACCAGTACGAGACCCGCACCCGGGGTGCCGCCTCGCCGCGCTCGGACTCTCCCAGCGGACCCGCGCCCACGCGCGAGCCCCGGATCGCATGACCGGCTGTAGCCACGTCCTGTCGTCCTCACCTTCGACTCAGTGGGCGTACGCCCACGGACGATCTTCGTGAACCGTCGGGCCGGGCTCGCCGCCCGGCCCCGTTGCCCCCGCACCGGCCGAGCCTCGGCCCGGGCCGGTGACGGTCGCGGTCGTGCCTGCTCAGCTCACCTTCGTGATGAGGCCCAGCAGCACGATCACGACGAACCAGACGAGCGCGAAGCTCACCGTGATCCGGTTGAGGTTGCGCTCGGCGACGCCGGAGCTCCCGGCGGCGCTCGAGATGCCCCCGCCGAACATGTCGGACAGACCGCCGCCCTTGCCCTTGTGCATCAGGATGAGCAGGGTCAGGAAGGCGCTGGTGATCACCAGGAGAACCTGAAGGATGATCTGCAATACGTCCACGGTGTCCTCGGCTGTCCTCGTTCGTCGTCCGTCCCGCGGGGCGGGCTTCTGTCCGTCACCCGGCCAGGACGTCGTCCTGGCCGGGTCAAGAGTAAGTGACGGACGCCTCTCGAGGCGAACACCGATGTTTCCATCGGGTGACGATCTCGGGAGGCGTCCGTCGTGCGGGCCGGGCCCGCCGTGGTGGTCTCGCGTCAGGCGACGTGCGACTGGTATCGCGCGATCTTCGCGAACTCGACCGGGTCGAGGCTCGCGCCGCCGACCAGCGCGCCGTCGACGTCGGGCTGCGCCATGATCTGCGCGACGTTCCCCGACTTCACCGAGCCGCCGTACAGCACGCGCACGCCGGCGGCGAGCTCCGCGTCGTACAGCTCGGCAAGACGGCCGCGGATCGCACCGCAGACCTCCTGCGCGTCCTCGGGGGTCGCCACCTCGCCGGTGCCGATCGCCCACACGGGCTCGTAGGCGATGACGACCTTCGCGGCCTGCTCCGCCGGCACGTCCGCGAGCGCGGCGTCGACCTGCGCGAGCGTGTACGACACCTGCTCGCCCGCCTTGCGCACGTCCAGGCCCTCCCCGACGCACAGGATCGGCACGAGGCCGTGCTCGAAGGCGGCGCGCACCTTGGCGTTCACCAGCGCGTCGTCCTCGGCGTGGTACTCGCGCCGCTCGGAGTGCCCGACCGCCACGTACGTGCAGCCCAGGCGGGCCAGCATCGGGCCGGAGACCTCGCCCGTGTAGGCGCCGGACGCGTGCGTCGACAGGTCCTGGGCGCCGTAGCGCACCTCGAGCTTGTCGGCGTCCACGAGGGTCTGCACCGACCGCAGGTCGGTGAACGGCGCCAGGACGGCGACCTCCACGGCCTCGTAGTCGTGCTTCGCGTCCTTGAGCGTCCACGCGAGCTTCTGCACCGCGGCGATCGCCTCGGTGTGGTCCAGGTTCATCTTCCAGTTGCCCGCCATCAGGGGCGTGCGGGTGGTGGCCACGATGGGCTCCTCGTTCTCTCGTGCTGGTGGGAGGGGTCGGCCGGCGACGGGCGCCGGGGTGCGTCAGTCGGCGAGGACCGCGAGGCCCGGGAGCTCCTTGCCCTCGAGCAGCTCCAGGCTGGCGCCGCCGCCCGTGGAGATGTGGCTGAAGCCCGCCTCGTCGAAGCCGAGCGCGCGCACGGCCGCGGCCGAGTCGCCGCCGCCCACGATCGAGAACGCGCCCGCCGCGGTCGCGTCGACGATGCCCTGCGCGACGGCGCGGGTGCCCGCGGCGAACGCGTCGAACTCGAACACGCCCATCGGGCCGTTCCACACGACCGTCTTCGCGTCTGCGAGCCGCTCCGCGAACAGCGCGCCGGACTCGGGGCCGATGTCCAGGCCCATCGTCCCGTCGAGGATCTGGTCGGCGGGCACGGTGCGGTGGGGCGCATCGGCGGCGAACGAGTCGGCGGCGACGATGTCGGTGGGCAGCACGATCTCCACGCCCGACTCGGCGGCCTGGGCGAGGTAGCCCTTCACGGTGTCCACCTGGTCGGCCTCGAGCAGCGACGAGCCCACGGAGTGGCCCTGCGCGGCGAGGAAGGTGAAGACCATGCCACCGCCGATGAGCAGCCGGTCGGCCTTCGTGAGGAGGTTCTCGATCACCCCGAGCTTGTCGGAGACCTTCGAGCCGCCCAGCACGACGGCGTACGGCCGCTGCGGGTCCGTCGTGGCACGCGAGAGCGCCTCGACCTCCTTGAGGACGAGGTCGCCCGCGGCGGACGGGAGCAGCTTCGCGACGTCGTAGACCGACGCCTGCTTGCGGTGCACGACGCCGAAGCCGTCGGAGACGAAAGCGTCGGCCAGCGCGGCCAGCTCGCCCGCCAGCTCCGCGCGCTCCGCGTCGACCTTCGAGGTCTCGCGGGCGTCGAACCGGACGTTCTCCAGGAGGGCCACCTGACCGTCGGCCAGGGCGGCGACGGTCTCCTGGGCCGACGGGCCGGTCACGTCGCCCGCCAGGGCCACCTCCTGGCCCAGCAGCTCGCCGAGGCGCGCGGCCACGGGCGCCAGGGAGTAGTCGGGGTTCGGCTCGCCCTTGGGGCGGCCGAGGTGGGCCGTCACGACGACGCGCGCGCCGGCGTCCGTGAGGCGCTGCAGCGTGGGCAGCGCGGCCTTGATCCGGCCGTCGTCCGTGATGGTGGTGCCGTCGAGCGGCACGTTGAAGTCCGAGCGGACGAGGACGCGCTTGCCGCGCAGCTCGCCCAGGGTGTCGAGGGTCTTCATGGGGCACACCTGTCCGTCAGGGCCCGGGCGTGTGCGGCGCGACCGTCTGCGTCCGCACGTCCTGGGCCGGGGTGATCTGGTCCGTACATGACGACGTCCGCGTGCGCCGCCGGAGATC
>NZ_JBHVBO010000170.1:0-8894 GCF_042668085.1 Isoptericola sp. NPDC057391
GCCCAGGCCTCGGGCCCGGCCGCCGGCGCGGCGTCCGGCGACGTGCCGGCGTCGTCGCCCGGGGCGGCGCCGGCCGCGGCGAGCTCCGGCGCGACGAGCGCGTCGCCCGCCGCGACGGCGGCGACATCGGGGGTCCCGTGGGCGAGCAGGTGCTGGAGCGCCTCCTCGTCGGCCTGGCTACCCATCACGAGGACCAGCTCGTCGCCGGTCTCGAGCGTGTCGTCGACCGTCGGCGCCAGCGGCTGCGCCCCGCGCACGATGCACGCGAGCACCGTGTCCGCGGGCCAGACGACGGACCCCACGCGCGCCCCCACCAGCGGCGAGTCGTCCGGCAGCGTCACCTCGACGATGTCCGCACCGGACTGGTGGAACGTGAAGATGCGCACCAGGTCCCCGACCGCCACGGCCTCCTCGACCATCGCGGTCATGATGCGCGGGGTCGACACGGCGACGTCGACGCCCCAGGAGCCGTCGAACATCCACTCGTTCTTCGGGTTGTTGACCCGGGCCACCGTGCGGGGCACGCCGAACTCCGTCTTGCACAGCAGGGAGAAGACGAGGTTGGCCTTGTCGTCGCCGGTGGCGCCGACGACGACGTCGGCGCTCGTGACGTCGGCGGCCTCGAGCGAGGACAGCTCGCAGGCGTCGGCGAGCAGCCAGTCGGCCTCGGGCACCTGCGCGACCCGCATGGCGGCGGGGTTCTTGTCGATGAGCACGACCTCGTGGTCGTGGGACAGGAGCTCGCGGGCGATCGAACGGCCGACCGACCCGGCCCCGGCGACGACGACGCGCATCAGCTCTCCTCCGGCCGGGGCTCGTGGGTGAGGACCCGTTCGACGGCGGCCGCGTCGTCGGCGCGCATGAGGACGTGCAGCACGTCGTTCTCCTGCAGCACCGAGGCCGGCGTCGGCAGGATGCCGTCGGTGTAGCGCGACAGGAAGGCGACGCGCGCCCCGGTCGCCTCCTCGATGCGGTGCACGGTCAGCCCGGCCCAGCCCGGGTGGTAGTCGATCTGCGCGAGGCGGACCTGGCCCGACGGGTCGCGGTACTCGTCGGTGGCTCCCAGGGGGAGCATGCGACGCAGCACCTGGTCGGCGGTCCAGCGCACGGTCGCGACCGTCGGGATGCCGAGCCGCTGGTAGATCTCCGCGCGCTGGGGGTCGTAGATGCGGGCCACGACGTTCTCGACGCCGTAGGTCTCGCGCGCGACGCGGGCGGCGAGCACGTTGGAGTTGTCGCCGTCGGACACCGCGGCGAAGGCGTAGGTGTCCTCGATGCCGGCCTGGACCAGGGTGTCCCGGTCGAAGCCGACGCCGGTCACCTTCTGCCCGGAGAACCCGGCCGGCAGGCGGCGGAACGCGTCGGGGTTCTGGTCGACGACGGCCACGGAGTGGCCGCGGGACTCGATCGTCTGCGCGAGCGTCGAGCCGACGCGGCCGCAGCCCATGATCACGAAGTGCACGGGCGAAACGCTATACCTCGTCGGGCACGCCGACATCGCCACCGACATCGCCACCGACATCGCCACGCACGCCGCGCCGGGACGCGCGCGCCCGCGGCGCGCCGCGGGCATAGCATTGCTCGACGTGTCGGACATCGCGGACGCTGCCAAGCGGCTCCTCCTCGGACGCCCCATGCGCAGCGAGAACCTGGGGCACACCCTGCTGCCCAAGCGCGTCGCGCTGCCGGTGTTCGCCTCCGACGCGCTGTCGTCGGTCGCGTACGCGCCGGACGAGATCCTCCTGACGCTCGCGGTCGCCGGCATCGCCGCGACGACGATCTCCCCGTGGGTGGGGCTCGGCGTCGTCGTGGTGCTGCTCGTGGTGGTGTCGTCCTACCGCCAGAACGTGCGGGCGTACCCGTCCGGAGGCGGCGACTACGAGGTCGCGACGACGAACCTCGGGCCGTCGGCAGGCATCGGCGTCGCGTCGGCCCTGCTCGTCGACTACGTCCTCACCGTGGCGGTCTCCATCTCGTCGGGGGCCCAGTACGCGGCGTCGGCCCTGCCGTTCCTGCGCGGGCACGAGGCGCTGTTCGCCGTGGCGGTCGTCGTGGTCCTCACCGTGATGAACCTGCGCGGCGTGCGCGAGTCGGGCACGGTCTTCGCCATCCCGACGTACTGCTTCATGGCCCTCGTCGGCCTGCTCGCGGTCGTCGGGGCGGTCCGGTACTTCGCGGGCGACCTGCCGATGGCGGAGAGCGCCGGCTTCGAGATGACGCCCGAGGCGGGCTTCGACCAGGGGCTGACCGGGCTCGCGGGCGCCTTCCTCCTGGCCCGGGCCTTCGCGTCCGGCTGCGCCGCCCTCACCGGCGTCGAGGCCATCAGCAACGGCGTCCCGGCGTTCCGCAAGCCCAAGTCGCGCAACGCCGCCACGACGCTCGCGCTGCTGGGCGGCATCTCCGCGACGATGATGATCTCGATCCTGCTGCTCGCGCAGGCGACCGGCGTGAAGTACGTCGAGGACGCGCACGACCAGCTCACCGCCGGCGGCCAGCCCCTGCCGGAGGACTACAACCAGCACCCCGTGCTCAGTCAGCTCGCCGAGGCCGTGTTCCAGGGCTTCACGCCGGCGTTCGTGGCGATCTCGATCGTCACCGGGCTGATCCTGGTGCTCGCGGCGAACACCGCCTTCAACGGCTTCCCCGTGCTGGGCTCGATCCTCGCCAAGGACGGTTTCCTGCCGCGGCAGCTGCACACGCGCGGCGACCGGCTCGCGTTCTCCAACGGGATCATCACCCTCGCCGTCGCGGCGATCGTCCTCATCGTGGCGTTCGACGCGCAGGTCACGCGCCTCATCCAGCTGTACATCGTGGGCGTGTTCGTGTCGTTCACGCTCTCGCAGCTCGGCATGCTGCGGCACTGGACGCGGGCGCTGCGCAAGGAGCCGGACCCGCACGAGCGGGCCCGCATGCAGCGTTCCCGGCTCGTCAACGGCGTCGGATTCGTGATGACGGCGACGGTGCTCGTCATCGTCCTGGCGACGAAGTTCACGCACGGCGCGTGGATCACCCTGCTCGCGATGGGCGTGCTCTTCGCGCTCATGAAGGCGATCCGCGCCCACTACGCGCGGGTGCGCGACGAGCTCGCGCTCGACGACGTGGCCGGCGCGCGCGCCCTGCCCAGCCGGGTGCACGCCATCGTGCTGGTCTCGAAGATCCACAAGCCGACGATGCGCGCCGTGGCGTACGCGCGGGCGTCGCGACCCTCGGTGCTCGAGGCCGTGACGGTCGGCGTGGACGCGGAGGAGATCGCGGACCTCCGCGCCCGGTGGGAGGCGCTGGACCTGCCGGTGCCGCTGCGCGTCCTCGACTCGCCCTTCCGCGAGATCACCCGGCCGGTGCTGAAGTACGTGCGCTCGGTGCGCCGCGACTCGCCCCGTGACCTGGTGGTCGTCTACATCCCCGAGTACGTCGTCGGGCACTGGTGGGAGCAGCTGCTGCACAACCAGTCCGCGCTGCGCCTCAAGGGGCGGCTCCTGTTCACGCCCGGTGTCGTGGTGGCGTCGGTGCCGTGGCAGCTCTCGTCGTCGGCCGGCCAGACCGGCCTGGAGGGCACCTCGCCGCGGGGTCCCCGGTTCTGACCGGTGCGGACCGCGGCCCGGGACGGGGGAGAATGGTCCCCATGCCCCGACCTCGCCGCTCCGCGCCGCGCCCTCGTCCCACCGCCCCCGACCCGGAGGTCGGCCGGGAGGTCGAGCTCGAGATCGGCCCCGTCGCGCACGGCGGGCACTGCGTCGCGCGCCTCGACGGGCGCGTCGTCTTCGTGCGCCACACCCTGCCCGGCGAGCGCGTCCGGGCGCGGGTCACCGAGACCGGCAGCCGGTTCTGGCGCGCCGACGCGGTCGAGGTCCTCGAGGCGTCGCCGGACCGGGTCCCGTCCGCCTGGCCGGAAGCCGGCCCGGGCGGGGTGGGCGGCGGCGAGCTCGCCCACGTCGCCCTGCCCGCGCAGCGCCGGTGGAAGGCCGCCGTCCTCGCCGAGCAGCTGCAGCGGCTCGCACGCCTCGAGCGCGACGTCGTCGTCGAGGGCGCGTCCGGCGACGACGAGCGCGGCGGCCTCGGCTACCGCACCCGGGTCGACCTCGTGGCCGACGCCGACGGCCGGGCCGGGATGCGGCGCTTCCGCTCGCACGACGTCGTGCCGCTCGACGCCATGCCGCTGGCCAGCGAGGCGGTCGCGGCGCTCGCGGACGCCGAGGGCGTGTGGACCCGTCGCTGGCGGCCGGGCGCCCGGCTCGAGCTGGTGGCGCCGGCGGCCGGCGCGGACGCGCTCCTCCTGGTCGACGAGGTGCCCTGGCGCCGTGGACGCGGGGACACCCGCCCGAACGCCCGCCGGTCGGTCACGGAGACCGTGCGGGCGGCCGGCGCCGAGCACCGCTACCGCGTGGCCGCCGACGGCTTCTGGCAGGTGCACCGCGCGGCGCCCGACCTGCTCGCCGGCGCCGTGCTCGATGCCGTGCACGCGACGCCGGGCGGCCTCGACGGCGCGACAGTGCTCGACCTCTACTCGGGCGCCGGCCTGTTCACGCTGCCGCTCGCGGCGGCCGTCGGGCGCTCGGGCCGCGTCGTCGCCGTCGAGGGCGACGCCCGCGCCGTGAAGGACGCGCGCCGCAACGCCCACGACCTGCCCCAGGTGGAGCTGCACCTCGGCGCCGTGGACCGCGTCCTCGCCGACGGCGACGCGACCGGCTCGGACGTCGGCGCCGCCGACGTGGTCGTGCTCGATCCGCCGCGCGCCGGCGCCGGCCGGTCCGTCGTCGACGCGATCGCCGGCCGCGGCCCGCGCCGCGTCGTCTACGTCGCCTGCGACCCCGCGGCGCTGGCGCGCGACGTGGCGTACCTCGCCGGGCACGGCTACGAGCTCACCGGGCTGCGCGCCTTCGACCTGTTCCCGATGACGCACCACGTGGAAGCCGTCGCGGTCCTCGACCGCTGAGGTCCCGCATCGAGCGTGCTGACTTGGTCCTCAAACGGTCTGTTTGAGGATCACGTCAGCACGCTCGATGTCATGTGCCGGGGTCAGCCGTGCCGGGCGGCCGCCGACGCGAAGCCGAGCCACGTGTGCCGGTTGCGCCACCAGCACCAGCCGACCTTCGGCGCGCCGCGCCGCTCGCTGCCGTCGCGGCCGGTGCCGTTCGAGATCCACACGGCGGGGGTGCGGGCGTCGTAGGTACCGTTCGGCCGCCGCAGCCGGGACCCGATCGTCATGAAGCAGAGGTTCCGGGCGAGGACGTCGGGGGACTGCAGCACCCAGTGGATCCCCTCGGGGAGCGTGAGCGGGCTGCGACCGCGCGCGGCGATCGCCGGCTCCGCCTCCTCGGGCGACCAGTTCGCCATCTCGTCGCCCCGGCCGGGGGCGGCGACGGCGTAGACGTCTGCGTCCGGCACGTCGACGCCGGGCACGGGCGCGAAGTCGTCCACGTCGGCCATGTCCACCACGACGAAGCCGGCACGCTCCACGGCGTGCCCGCGGACCGTCGTCGTGCGGCGCAGGTGCCCGGCGAGGGCGGACGGCGGCAGCACGCGCGGGTGGACCACCAGGAGCGACCCGGCCGGGGCCGTGCGCTCCAGCGTCGCGGCGGCGTCGCGCAGCGCGGCGGGGGAGAGCGCCTCCGGCGGCACGACGTCGCGCGCCAGGAGCAGCTCGGCCTGGGCGGTGAGCGGCGGCAGCACGGGAGCGTCGCCCCCCGCCGGGCCCGTGGTGCGGGCGCCTGTCGGGTCGGATGATGCGTCGGACGGGGCGTCGAACGGGGCGGCGGAGGTCGTGGGGATGCGCGACGGCATGGGCGTCCTTCCGGTCGAGGGCAGCTGCACAACGCGCCGGCCACGACGGTTGTTCCCGTGCGCCGTACGACAATTCCCCGCGGGGTCCGGGCCGGGACCTGACGCCGAGATATCTTGACGTCAAGATATATGGGCTATGCTGACCAGGTGCCCGGCGTACGCTGGGCGGAGCCCCCAGAACCACGGCGTCGGAACCGTCGCGCCGCAGCGCGCGCACGGTGCCCTCGCCGGCCAGCCCCGCAGAAGGAGCCGCAGTGAGCAGCGTGGACACGTTCGGATCGAAGGGAACGCTGGAGGTCGGCGGGAAGGCCTACGAGATCTTCCGCCTCTCCGCCGTCGAGGGCGCCGAGCGCCTCCCGTACTCCCTGAAGATCCTCGCCGAGAACCTCCTGCGCACCGAGGACGGCGCCAACATCACCGCCGACCACGTGCGCGCCCTCGCGTCCTGGGACCCGGACGCCCAGCCCGACACGGAGATCCAGTTCACGCCCGCCCGCGTGATCATGCAGGACTTCACCGGCGTGCCCTGCGTCGTCGACCTGGCCACGATGCGCGAGGCCGTCGCGGAGCTCGGCGGCGACCCCAAGCGGATCAACCCGCTCGCCCCCGCCGAGATGGTCATCGACCACTCGGTGCAGATCGACGTCGCCGGCCGCGCGGACGCGTTCGCCCGCAACGTGGAGTTCGAGTACGAGCGCAACCACGAGCGCTACCAGTTCCTGCGCTGGGGCCAGACGGCCTTCGACGACTTCAAGGTCGTCCCCCCGGGCACCGGCATCGTGCACCAGGTCAACATCGAGTATCTGGCGCGCACGATCATGACCCGCGAGGTGGAGGTCGACGGGCAGAAGGTGCTGCGCGCCTACCCCGACACCTGCGTCGGCACCGACTCGCACACCACGATGGTCAACGGCCTCGGCGTGCTGGGCTGGGGCGTCGGCGGCATCGAGGCCGAGGCGGCCATGCTCGGCCAGCCGGTGTCGATGCTCATCCCGCGCGTCGTCGGCTTCAAGCTGTCGGGCTCCATCCCGGCGGGCGTCACCGCGACCGACGTCGTGCTCACGATCACCCAGATGCTCCGCCAGCACGGCGTGGTCGGGAAGTTCGTCGAGTTCTACGGCGCGGGCGTCGCCCAGGTGCCGCTGGCCAACCGCGCCACCATCGGCAACATGAGCCCGGAGTTCGGCTCGACCGCCGCGATCTTCCCGATCGACGACGTCACCCTGGACTACCTGCGTCTCACCGGCCGCAGCGACGAGCAGCTCGCGCTCGTCGAGGCGTACGCCAAGGAGCAGGGCCTGTGGCTCGACCCGAGCGCGGACTCCTACGTCGAGCCGAAGTTCTCCGAGTACCTCGAGCTCGACCTCGGCACCGTGGTGCCGTCGATCGCCGGCCCGAAGCGCCCGCAGGACCGCATCGAGCTGTCGAACGCCAAGGCCGCCTTCGGCCGCGACCTGCCGGTCTACGCCCCCGAGGTCACCGACGTCGTCGACGAGGCCGAGAAGGAGTCGTTCCCGGCCTCCGACTCGCCCGCGATCCACGCGAACGGCCGCCGCACTTACCCGGTGACCGACAGCGAGGGCAAGGAGTTCGACCTCTTCCACGGGGCCGTCGCGATCGCGTCGATCACGTCGTGCACCAACACGTCGAACCCGTCGGTGATGCTCGCCGCGGCGCTCCTCGCGAAGAAGGCCGTCGAGAAGGGCCTCGTGTCCAAGCCGTGGGTCAAGACGTCGATGGCGCCGGGCTCGCAGGTCGTGACGAACTACTACGAGAAGGCCGGCCTCTGGCCCTACCTCGAGAAGCTCGGCTTCCACCTGGTGGGCTACGGCTGCGCCACCTGCATCGGCAACTCGGGCCCGCTGGACGAGAAGATCTCGGAGGCCGTCAACGAGCACGACCTCGCCGTCGTCTCGGTGCTCTCCGGCAACCGCAACTTCGAGGGCCGCATCAACCCCGACGTGAAGATGAACTACCTGGCGTCCCCGCCGCTGGTCATCGCCTACGCGCTCGCGGGCACGATGGAGTTCGACTTCGAGTCCGACCCGCTGGGCCGCGACGAGGACGGCAACCCGGTGTTCCTGCGCGACATCTGGCCCTCCCCGGAGGAGGTCCAGGCCACGATCGACGCCTCGATCGACCGCGACATGTTCACCAAGGACTACGCGGACGTCTTCACCGGTGACGAGCGGTGGCGCGCGCTGGAGACCCCGGAGGGCGACACGTTCTCCTGGGACGGCGAGTCCACCTACGTGCGCAAGCCCCCGTACTTCGAGGGCATGGGTGCCGAGCCGGCGCCGGTCGCCGACATCTCCGGCGCCCGCGTGCTGGCGAAGCTCGGCGACTCGGTCACGACCGACCACATCTCGCCCGCCGGCTCCATCAAGGCGGACAGCCCGGCCGGCAAGTACCTGGCCGAGCACGGCGTGGGTCGCCGCGACTTCAACAGCTACGGCTCGCGCCGCGGCAACCACGAGGTCATGATCCGCGGCACGTTCGCGAACATCCGCCTCAAGAACCAGCTGCTCGACGGCGTCGAGGGCGGCTTCACGTTCAACTTCGTGAAGAACGCCCAGGACACCATCTACGACGCGGCGCAGGACTACGCGGCGCAGGGCACCCCGCTGGTCGTGCTCGGCGGCAAGGAGTACGGCTCCGGCTCGTCGCGCGACTGGGCCGCCAAGGGCACCGCGCTGCTGGGGGTCAAGGCCGTCATCACCGAGTCGTTCGAGCGCATCCACCGCTCCAACCTCATCGGCATGGGTGTGCTGCCGCTGCAGTTCCCGTCCGGCGAGAACGCCGAGTCCCTCGGCCTGGACGGCACCGAGACGTTCGACATCGCGGGCATCACCGCGCTGAACGACGGCGCCACCCCGGAGACGGTCAAGGTCACCGCCACCAAGGCGGACGGCCAGGCCGTCGAGTTCGACGCCGTGGTGCGCATCGACACGCCCGGTGAGGCGGACTACTACCGCAACGGCGGCATCCTGCAGTACGTGCTGCGCTCGCTCGTCGCCTGAGGCGGAGGTGGGACCCCGGACGAGGGCGACCATGAGGATCGCCTGACGGGCCGCGCACCGACGGCGCCCCGTCCCTCCCGCGCGGAGGGGCGG
>NZ_JBHVBO010000171.1:0-8749 GCF_042668085.1 Isoptericola sp. NPDC057391
CGGGTCTTTTATTTTAACAAACGGACACTTTTGAGTTTTTAATTCCCCCACGCTCGATGCGGGGGCGGGCGTCAGCCGGCCGATGCGGCCTTGGCGGCCAGCACCCGGCGGGCGGAGGCGTCGACCTTCTCGGCGAACGCGGGGTCCTGGCGGGCCTTCGCCACCAGCGCGTCCGCCATCGCGGGCGCGACGGACGGATCGGCGGACGCGAGCACCAGGTCCACCCCGGCGTCGACGGCGTCCACGGCCCGCTCGCCCGGCGACCGGTCCTGCACCTGGGCGGCGGCCGAGACGTCGTCCGTCATGACGACGCCGTCGAAGCCCAGGTCGCCGCGCAGGACGTCGCCGACGACGACGGGGGAGAACACGGCGGGCGTGTCCGGGTCGATCCGGTCGTACACGGCGCTCGACATCATCACGTAGCGCGCCCCCGCGTCGATCCCCCGGGCGAAGACGCGCACGGACGCGTCGTCGCGGGTGGTGACGTCGTCCGTCACCCGGGCGTCGGTGTCGGTGTTCTCCGTGACGCGGCCGAGGCCCGGGAAGTGCTTGATCACGGGCTCGACGCCGGCTGCGCGCTGCCCGGCGCCGAAGGCGTTCGCCGAGCGGACCACCGTCGACGGGCTGAACCCGTAGTTCCGGCCGAAGTAGCCGATGGGCGGGTTGTCCGCGGCGTCGTCCTCGTCGACCAGGTCCATCACGGGCGCCAGGTTGAGGTTGACGCCGGCCGCGGCGAGCTCGTCGCCCCAGCCCTGCGCGCGCCGCTGCAGCGTGGCGGGCTTCCACGTGGCCTGCTCGGTGGCCTTCGGGATCTCGGAGAAGCCCGGGCCCCGCAGCACCTGGACGAGGCCGCCCTCCTGGTCGGTGGCCACGAGCAGCGGCGTGCCGTGCGTCGTGCGGCGGGACACGAGGGAGGTGTACCCGTCGACCAGCTCGCGGGTCGCGTCCACGCCCGCCGTGCTGCGGCCGTGCAGGAACACGTTGCCCACGTGCTTGTCGCGGATCGACTCGGCGCTCACGGCGGCCGGATCGCTCACCGACACGCCGACCATGAGCAGCTGGCCCACCTTCTGCTCGAGGCTCCAGCCCGCGAGCACGTCGTCGGGCCGCTCGGGGGTGGGGGACGGCGTCGTGCTGGGTGTCGGGCTCGGCGTCGTCGACGGCGCCGCGGACGACGGGCTCGGGGCCGGCGAGCCCTGCGCGGTGGACGACGCCGGACCGGGCGACGGCTCGCTGCCGGGGCCGGAGCACGCGGCGAGCAGGACGACGGCGAGCGTCGTGGTGAGCGCGAGGGCGGCCGGCGCGGGCCGGCGGGGGGTCACGCGTTCCGGGCAGGCGCACCGTCGCGGTGGGCGAGGGTCGCGAGCGCGTCCTGCCAGTGCGCCTGCGAGTTCGTCGCGTGCTGGGCCGTGTCGATGTTCTCCTGCCTCACGGACACGACCGTACCGGTTTCGTCCGGTTCGAGAGTGATGCGAATCTCGTGGTAGTTGTCGTCGACGTCCGCGAGCTCGGCCAGCGGCGAGAAGTGGGTGAAGTGCAGCAGCCGGGGCCGGTCGACGGCGATCACCACGCCCTTGTCGGCGAACTGGCGGCCGAAGAAGTGGCCCTCGAACGTGATCGGGCTGCCCGGCCGGAAGTCCGTCTCGATGTTCGCGCCCAGCATCCAGCGCGCGCCGGGGTGCATGAGCTCGGCCCACACGCGCTCCGGGGGCTGGGACACGTGGACCGACGCCTCGGCGACGTGCGGGTAGCGGTGCTCGGACGTGCTGTAGGGGCTGGTCGGGCTGGTCATCGTGGGGGGTCCTTCCGCCGGCTCCGGTTCGTTCCGACCCTAACGCCGGGCCCTCGCCGCCGCCGTCCCCGCCAGCTCCCGCACGAGGTCGAGCACGTCGTCGACCGACTGCGCGGGGTCCGTGACGGGCGCCTGCACGTGTCGCACGACGCCGGACGGGTCCACCACGAGCGTGACGCGCTTGAGCCGGTCGGAGCCGCCGGCGCGGAACACCGGTAGCCGCAGGGCGGACGCGGCCAGCCCGTCCTGGTCCGACGCAAGCAGGTACGGCAGCCCGGCGTGGGCGGCGAACGCCGCCTGCTGCTCGGGGTGCTGCGTGCTCACGCCGAGCACGCGCGCCCCCGCGGCCTCGAGGTCGGCGTGCCGGCGGCCGTAGGTGACGCACTCGAGCGTGCAGCCGGCGGTGCCGGGCACCTCGCCCCAGCGCGGCGGGTAGCCGGCGGTGCCGGGCGCGTACGCGCCGGGGAAGAAGAACAGCGCGGTCCACCGGTCGGGGTCGACGAGCCGCACCGTGGAGCCGTCGTGCGCCGTGAGCGCGACGTCGGGCACCCGCGTGCCCTCGAGCGCGCGGGCCCGCGCGAGATCGCCGTCGCCCAGCGCGCCGCTGACCTCGCCGTCGCCCAGGACGAACCGCGTGCCCCACTCCTGCAGGGCGAGCAGGACGGGCAGCAGGCCCTCGCCCCGGGCGGTGAGCCGGTAGTCGTGACGCGGCGGGCGCTCGGTGTACGGCACCTTCTCCAGGACGCCGTGCTCGACGAGCCCGCCGAGCCGTTCGGTGAGCGCGCGACGAGACAGCCCGAGCTCGCGCGCGAAGCCCTCGAACCGGGTGACGCCGGCGGCCGCCTCGCGCACGATCAGCAGGCTCTGCCAGTCGCCGACGACGCCGAGGGACTGTGCGATGCCGCAGTCGCTGTCGGCAAGGTCCTCGCGGCGCATGGGGGTCATCCTCTCGCCGGGCCGGGGTGCGCGTCCATCTCGTGCCGTGGTGTAAGTTCCAATTTGGAACTTACCAACGATGCCGCAGACCTGCCTGTTCCCGAGGGGTCGGCGGGGTCTCGTCAGACAGGGGGTGCCCGGTGGCCACGAGTGCACGGCCGTTCTGGACCTACTGGGCCGCGAGCACGACGAGCGGCGTCGGCACCGCCGTCACGACCGTCGCGCTGCCGCTGGCCGCCGTGACCGTGCTCGACGCCGGCCCGGTCGAGACGGGCCTGCTGGCCGCGTCGTCGTACCTCGCCTGGGTGGTGCTCGGCCTGCCCGCCGGCGCGATCGTGCACCGGCTGCCGCTGCGAGCCACGCAGGTGGCGGCCGACCTGGTGCGCGCGGCCGCGATCCTCGCCGTCCCGCTCGTGTGGTGGCTGGGGGAGCTCACGCTGCTCCACCTGGTGCTGGCGGCGCTCGCGGTCAACGTGGCCGAGGTGTTCTTCTTCACCGCCAACACGACGTTCCTGCCGACGGTGGTGCCGAAGCACGAGCTGACCAGCCGCAACAGCCTCGTCTCGGGCACGCAGGCCGCGACGCAGCTCGGCGGGCCGTCCGTGGCCGGCCTGCTGGTCCAGGCCGTGGGCGCCGTGCCGGCGCTGCTGGTCGACGCCGCGTCGTACGTCGTGTCGGCCCTGCTGCTGCGGCGGCTGCCCGAGCGCCGCGAGCCCGCCCTCGGCGACGACGAGGCCCGGCCGGGCATGGGCGCGATGATCGCCGAGGGCTGGCGGTTCGTGGTGCGCCACCCGGTGATGGCGCCCGCCACCTGGTGGGCGTGCGTCGTGAACCTCGTGTGCGGCGTGCAGGCCGGGCTGTTCGCGCTCTACCTGGTGCGCGACCTCGACGCGCCGCCCGCGATGGTCGGCGTGCTGCTCGCCGCCGACGGCGTCGGCTCCCTGCTCGCGGCGGCCGCCACGCCCTGGCTCGTGCGGCGCTTCGGGTCCGCGCGGGTGCTGCTGCTCGACGGGCTGTTCGGGTTCGCGGGCGCGCTGCTGATCCCGCTGGGGGCCGGCGCCGCCGGGTGGCTCTGCTTCGCCGTCGGCACCCTGGTGTTCGGGGCGTCCGTGGTGCCGGGAAGCGTCGTGACGCGCACCTACCGGCAGGTGGCCAGCCCGCCCGAGCTGCTGTCGCGGGTGATGGCGACCGTCCGGTTCGTGTCGTGGAGCATGATCCCGCTCGGGTCGCTCGCGGCCGGCGTGCTCGCCGCGCACGTGGGCAGCCGGGCCGTGCTGCTCGGGTCCGCGTTCGTGCTGCTGCTCGGGCCCGTCATCGTCGGGCTCAGCCCCGTGCGGCGGTTGCGGAACCTGGAGGACTTCGACGCCCCGACGCTCGTGCTCCGCTGAGAGCTCATGCGAGGGCGTCGGCGGCCGCCGCGACGAACGCGTCGACCGTCTCCGGCGCGGTGTCCCAGGCGCACATGAGCCGCACCTCGACGCGGTCGGGCGTCTCGCCGTCCGCCCAGTCGTAGAAGCGGGCGACGGCGCGCAGCCGGTCGGCGGCGGCGCGCGGAAGCGTGGCGAAGACGGCGTTCGCCTCCGTGGGGCGGGTGACGCGGACGGCGTCCCCGCCCAGCGCCTCGAGCCCCGCGCGCAGGCGGCCGGCCATCGCGTTCGCGTGCGCGGCGTTGCGGTGCCACAGCGGCTCCGCGCCGCCCACCGTGTCGTCGCCCGCCTCGCCGAGCAGGGCCAGGAGCTGCGCGGACACGAACCGCGTCTTGGACGCGAGCTGCATCGTCGCCTTGCGCAGGAACGGCACGGCGGCCGCGGCCGCCTCCCGCGCGCGGGCGGACGCGGCGTCCGGGGCGTCGTCCGGTCCGAGCACCAGCACGGCCTCGCCGAGCATGCCGCCGTTCTTCGCGGCCCCGAGCGAGACGACGTCGACCCCAGCGTCGGTGGTGAGCGCCCGCAGCGAGCACCCCAGCGTGGCGGCCGCGTTGGCCAGCCGCGAGCCGTCCAGGTGCACCGCCATGCCCAGGTCGTGGGCGACGTGGGTCAGCGCCCGCAGCTCCTCGAGCGGGTACACCGTGCCGAGCTCCGTGGACTGGGTGAGGGACAGCACCGCCGGGTGGGCGCGGTGCACGTCGTCGCGCTGCCCGGCCCAGCGCGCGACGTCGTCGGGCGTGATCCGGCCGTCCACCGACGGGCAGGCGAGCAGCTTGAGGCCGCCCACCCGCTCGGGCGCGCCGTTCTCGTCGGTGTTGACGTGCGCGACGTCGGACACCACGACGCCGCCCCAGCGCGGCGAGAGCGCGGTGAGCGACACGACGTTCGCGCCCGTGCCGTTGAGCACGGGGAACGCGAGCGCGCCGGCGCCGAACACCTCGCGCACGCGGGCGTCGAGCCGCGCCGTCCACGGGTCGTCCCCGTACGCGACGGCGTACCCGTCGTTCGCCGCCGCGACCGCGGCGAGGACGTCCGGGTGCGCGGGCGCGTAGTTGTCGGAGGCGAACGGCGGGAGGGTGCGGGGCTCGGTCACGCGCCCAGGGTAGGCGGGCCGGCCGGCCCGGTGACCCCGCCGGTGGACTCGCGCCACACGATGCGGTGGATCGGGGCGCCGGGCCCGGGGCGGGGCTCGCCCCGCACGGTCGCGACCAGGCGACGCATCGCCGTGCGGCCGGCCTCGGGGAAGTCGACGTCGACGGAGGTGAGGGACGGCATCATCAGCGCCCCCATCTCGAAGTTGTCCCAGCCGGTGACGACCAGGTCGCCCGGCACCGACCAGCCGCGCTCGGCGGCGCCGCGCACCACGCCGGCGGCGAGGTAGTCGTTCGCGGCGATCACGGCCAGGGGCGTCGCGCCGTCGGGGAGGTCGGCGACCGCGCGGCGCGCGTCGTCGCCCGACCAGGAGCCGCCGACGATGCCGAGGGACACGACGTCGCTGGTGGCGGGGTCGGCGGCCGCGCGCGCGACCGACGCGAGGTAGACGTCGCGCCGGGCGCGGGCCGACGCGTAGTGGTCGGGGCCCGCGACGTGCACGAACCGGCGGTACCCGGCGGCCACGAGGGCCCCCACCAGCACCTCGACGGCGCTCGCGTCGGCGAGGTTGCCGAGGCTGCGCATCTGCTCGTCGAACGTGGCCTCGGCGACGACGGGGGCACCCCCGTCCGCCGGGTCCGCGGGGCGGGCAGGGTCGGAGAGCGCCCCGGGCAGCACGGGGACGAGGGTGAGCACGCCCTCGTACTGACCGCTCGCGGCAAGGTCCCGGACGCGGGCGGTGCGCTCCTCGAGGGTGCCGTCGATGGTGTGGGCCTCCATGACGTACCCCGCCTGCTCGGCGACGTCTCCGGCGCCGGTGAGCAACCTGACCTGGTGGTCCAGCGTCGCGCCGGTCACCACGGCGAGCCGGCCGGACCGCCGGGTGCGCATCGACCGCGCGGCGAGGTTGGGCCGGTAGCCGACGGACTCGGCCACCCGGAGCACCCGTTCACGGGTGGCCGCCGAGATGGTGCCGCGCCCGGTGAGCGCGTAGGACACGGTCGCCTGCGAGACCCCGGCGAGGCGCGCGACGTCGCGGCTGGTGGGTGGGTTCGGCACCGCCACAGTATGACCTCCCTCACCTCTCGCCTTGACAGGGCCGCAGCGCGGCGGCCACTCTGATCACCGTCGCATGATACGTATCATGCCGGACCGCCAGCCAGCTCGTTCCATCGGAGGAACCATGCTCACCATCGGGATCGTCGGCACGGGCGGGATCGCCCGGGCGCACATCGACGGCTACCAGCGCTTCGCGGAGGAGTGCGAGATCGTCGCGCTGTGCGACCCCGCCCCCGGCCGCGCCGAGGCCCTGCGCGCGGAGCTCGGGCTCGACGGCGCCCGCGTCTACACCGACGCCGCCGAGATGCTCGCCGCCGAGCAGCGCCTCGATCTCGTCAGCGTCGCGACGCCGCCGTCCACCCACGCCGCCCTGTCGATCCAGGCCCTGGAGGCCGGCGTCGACGTGCTCGTCGAGAAGCCCATGGCGCCGTCGCTCGAGGAGTGCGACGCGATGATCGCCGCCGCGAAGGACAACGGGCGCCTGCTGTCCGTCGTCGCGCAGAACCGCTTCCGCGACGACATCGCGACGCTCAAGGAGGTGCTCGACTCCGGCCTCGCGGGCCCGGTCACGCACGCCCAGGTCAGCTCCGCCTGGTGGCGCGGCACCGAGTACTACGACCTGTGGTGGCGCGGCACGTGGGAGCGCGAGGGCGGCGGCTGCACGCTCAACCACGCGATCCACCACCTCGACATGACGCTGTGGATGCTCGGCTCGCCGAAGGCGGTGACGTCGGTGCTCACCAACGCCGCGCACGAGAACGCCGAGGTCGAGGACCTGTCCGTGAGCGTGCTGCAGTACGACCGCGCCCTCGCCGAGGTCACCGCCTCCGTGGTGAGCCACGGCGAGGAGCAGGCCATCGTCGTGCAGGGCCGGAACGCGCGCGTCTCGCAGCCGTGGAAGGTCGAGGCGAACCTGGCCAACCCCAACGGCTTCCCCGCCGACGAGGACGACACGGAGCGGGTCGCGCAGATCGAGGCCGTCGCGGCGGCGCACCGGCCGCTGGAGCACACCGGCCACGCCGGGCAGATCGCCGACATGCTCGACGCCGTGCGCGAGCGCCGTCGTCCCGCCGTCGACGGCGAGGACGGCCGCCGCGCCATCGAGCTGGTGACCGCCATCTACGAGGCGGGCATCGAGCGCCGCACCGTGGACCTGCCGCTGTCGCCCGACGACCCCTACTACCGCACCGGCACCCTCCTGGAGCGGGCGCCGCGGTTCTTCGAGAAGACGGCGTCGGTGGGCGAGCTGCCGGGCGCGATCACGGTGGGGGCGAAGGCATGAGCTCCTCGACCGGCGCGGGCAGCCCCATCAGCGCGGCGAGCACCGCGAGCGGCGCCGCGTACGCGCCGAACCCCGTGCCCGACCCCGTCGTCGAGCCGGGCGACTTCGTGTTCGCCGCGACGAGCCTCGACCACGGCCACGTGTTCGGCATGTGCGAGGGCCTCGCGGGGGCCGGCGGCACGCTGAAGTGGGTCTACGACCCGGACCCGGCCAAGGTCGAGGTGATGCGCAGCAAGTTCCCCGACGTGCGGGTCGCGCGCAGCGAGGCGGAGATCCTCGACGACGCCGAGGTGCGTCTCGTCGCGGGCGCCGCGGTGACCTCCGAGCGGGCGCCGCTCGGGCTGCGGGTCATCGAGGCCGGCAAGGACTACTTCACGGACAAGGCGCCGCTGACGACGCTCGACCAGCTCGCCGCCGCCCGCGAGGCCACGGCCCGCACCGGGCAGAAGTACGCCGTCTACTACTCCGAGCGCATCCACGTCGAGGCCGCCGTGCTGGCCGAGCAGCTCATCGACCGGGGCGCGATCGGCCGCGTGCTGCAGGTGATGGGCCTCGGCCCGCACCGCCTCGGCACCGGACGCCCGGACTGGTTCTTCGAGAAGGAGAAGTACGGCGGAATCCTGTGCGACATCGGGAGCCACAACTTCGACCAGATGCTGCACTACGCGGGCGCGAAGGACGCGGAGATCAGCCACGCCGCCATCGCGAACTACCACCACCCGGAGCACCCCGAGCTGGACGACTTCGGCGAGGCCGGCATCGTCATGGACAACGGGGCCACCGGGTACGTGCGCGTGGACTGGTTCACGCCGGACGGCCTGAGCACCTGGGGCGACGGCCGCACGATCATCCTCGGCACCGAGGGGTACATCGAGCTGCGCAAGTACGTCAACGTCGGCACCGGCGAGGGCGGCGGGCACGTGTTCCTCGTCGACGGCGAGGGCGAGCACCACCTGGTCGCGGACGGCCAGGTCGGCTTCCCCTACTTCGGGCAGCTCATCCTCGACTGCCTGGAGCGCACCGAGAACGCGATGACGCAGGAGCACGCCTTCAAGGCCGCCGAGCTCAGCGTCCTCGCCCAGCAGAAGGCCCGGGTGCTGACGCCCTGACCGACGACGCCGCCGGCCGGCCGGGACCATCGACGGTCCCGACCGGCCCGG
Organism: Isoptericola sp. NPDC057391; assembly: GCF_042668085.1. Lineage (NCBI taxonomy): Bacteria > Bacillati > Actinomycetota > Actinomycetes > Micrococcales > Promicromonosporaceae > Isoptericola > Isoptericola sp. NPDC057391. The sequence goes on from NZ_JBHVBO010000171.1 coordinate 8,749, forward strand.
C
>NZ_JBHVBO010000172.1:0-8695 GCF_042668085.1 Isoptericola sp. NPDC057391
ACCGCGGCCGGGCGGGCTCGACCGCGTCCGGGCCCGGCTGCCCGGCGCCCCTGTCGGAGGTCGCCGCTACGGTCCCGGCATGCCGAGCACCACCCCGTCCCCGACGCGCAGCACCGCGCTCCAGCCGTCGTTCGAGGACCTCGGCACCGCCCTGCGGGACGTCACCTTCGTCGTCGTCGACCTCGAGACGACCGGCGGGCGGGCCGCCGACGGCGGCATCACGGAGATCGGCGCGGTCAAGGTCCGCGGCGGCGAGGTGCTCGGCGAGCTGCAGTCGCTCGTCAACCCCGGGCACCCGGTGCCGGCGTTCGTCGCCCGGCTCACGGGCATCACGACGGCCATGGTCGCCACCGCTCCCCCGATCGAGCTCGTCCTGCCGAGCTTCCTGGAGTTCGCGCGCGACGCCGTGCTGGTCGCGCACAACGCGCCGTTCGACGTCGGCTTCCTGCGGGCGGCCTGCGACCGGCTCGGGTACGACTGGCCCGGGTTCCGGGTGGTCGACACCGTCCCCCTCGCGCGCCGCGTCGTCACCCGCGACGAGGCGCCGAACCACAAGCTGTCCACCCTGGCCGCGCTCTTCCGGGCGCGGGTGACTCCTGAGCACCGCGCGCTGGCCGACGCGCGCGCGACCGTCGACGTGCTGCACGCCCTCCTGGAGCGCATGGCACCCCTGGGCATCACCCACCTGGAGGACCTCGCCGGCGCCGCCGACCCCGTGCCGCCGGACGTGCGCCGCAAACGGACGCTCGCCGACGGCCTGCCCGAGGCCCCGGGCGTGTACCTCTTCCGCGGCCCCGGGGACGAGGTCCTGTACGTCGGCACGTCGACGAACCTCCGCAAGCGGGTGCGGTCGTACTTCACGGCCGCCGAGAAGCGCGGCCGCATCACCGAGATGGTGCGGATCGCGCACGCCGTCACCCCCGTGGTCTGCGCGACGCCGCTCGAGGCGTCGGTGCGCGAGCTGCGGCTCATCGCCGAGCACGCCCCGCGCTACAACCGGCGCTCCAAGCACCCCGAGCGCCAGTCGTGGGTGCGCCTCACGGACGAGGCCTACCCCCGGCTGTCGGTGGTGCGCGACGTCCGCGCCGGGACGCCGCACATCGGCCCGTTCACGTCCCGGCAGGCCGCGCTGGCCGCCGTCGAGGCGGTCCACGACGCCCTCCCCCTGCGTCAGTGCACGCCGCGGCTCCCCCGCGTCGCACGGACGGCCGGCAGCCCCTGCGCCCTCGCCGGGATGGGCCGCTGCTCCGCGCCGTGCACGGCGACCGGCTCGGCCGACGACGGGTACGACGCCGTCGCGGCCGCGGCACGCACGGCGCTCACGTCCGACCCCTCCGCCGTCGTGGACACCCTCGCCGCTCGGGTGGGTCGGCTCGCGGCCCAGGAACGGTTCGAGGAAGCCGGCACGGTGACCCGCCGGCTGCGGGCGTTCGTCCAGGGCGCGGCGCGCGCCCAACGGCTGGACCCCGTCGCCCGGTGCGCCGAGCTCGTCGCCGCGCGGCCCACCCCCGCGGGCGGCTGGGAGCTCGTCGTGGTGAAGCACGCGCGGCTCGCCGCCACCGCCGTGACCGGTCCCGACGAGGACCCGCTGCCCGTCGTCGACGCCCTGCGCGCGACGGCGGAGGTCGTCGCCCCGCCCGTGGCGCCCGCGCCCGCGTGCCATCCCGAGGAGGCCGCCCTCGTGCTGGCCTGGCTGGAGGAGCCGGGAGTCCGGCTGGTGCACGTGAGCGACCCCTGGACGTGCCCGGTGCGCTCCGCCGCCGCGCACGCCGACCTCGGCGCCGTCGCCACGACCGTCGCCCGCCTCTGGGCCGGTCCGGGCATGGACGACGAGACGGCCGAGCACGTCACCGACCCGCCGCCGGTGGCTACGATGACGGCATGCTGACCGCGATCGTGCTCATCGACACCGAGGCCGACCAGATCCCCGAGGTCGCCACCAAGGTCACCGACCTCAAGGGAGTCAGCGAGGTCTACTCCGTCACCGGCAAGGCCGACCTGGTCGCCATGGTGCGCGTGCGGGAGCACGAGGAGCTCGCCGACGTCATCGCCGACGGGATCAGCAAGGTGCCCGGCGTGGTGCGCACCGAGACGCTCATCGCGTTCCGCACCTACTCGAACGTCGACCTCGAGCAGGCGTTCGCCCTCGGCCTGGACGACTGAGCGGGCGGCTGATCGGACGACTGAGGCCGGTCAGCGGCGTCAGTCCCCGGTGGCCGCGACCCAGCCGTCGAGCACGCGGACCGCTCCGCCCTCGTCGACGCTGCGGGCGGCGAGCTCCATGCCCGCGGCCAGCCGCTCGGCGAGCGAGCCCCGGCCGGTCCCCGGCAGGCTCCCGTCGGCGACGAGGCCCGCGGCGGCGTTGAGGAGCACGGTCTCGCGCACCGGTCCCCTGTCGGTCCCGTCGAGCACCCGGCGCGCCACGCCCGCGTTGTGGGCCGCGTCGCCCCCTCGGAGGTCGGCGACCTCGATGCGCTGCAGGCCGAGGTCCGTCGCGGCGTCGAGCCGCTGCTCGACGACCGTGCCGCCGCGCACCTCCCACACCGTGGTGCCCGCGGTGGCCGCGAGCTCGTCGAGCCCGTCGTCGCCCCGGAACACCAGCGCGTCCGTCCCGCGGCTCGCGAACACCCCGGCCATGAGCGGCGCCATGCGCGCGTCGGCGCAGCCGACGGCCGTCGCACCGGGCTGCGCGGGGTTGGTCAGCGGGCCGAGGAAGTTGAACGCGGTGGCGATGCCGAGGTCGCGCCGGGCCACGCCGGCGTGCCGCATCGACGGGTGGAACAGTCCCGCGAAGCAGAAGGTGATGCCGACCTCCTCGGCGAGGGCCGCGACCCGTGCGGGCGCCTGGTCGAGACGGATCCCGAGCGCTTCCAGCACGTCCGCCGAGCCGGAGGACGAGGACGCCGCGCGGTTGCCGTGCTTGACCACCCGCAGCCCGGCCCCCGCGATCACGACCGCCGCCATCGTGGACACGTTGACCGTGTGGTGCCGGTCGCCGCCCGTGCCGACGATGTCCACCGTGCGCCCCGGGACCTCGATCCGCGTGGCGTGCGCGAGCATCGCGTCGGCGAGCCCCGTGAGCTCCGCCGCCGTCTCGCCCTTGGCCCGGAGCCCGACGAGGAAGCCGGCCAGGCGCGTCGGGGGGACCTCGCCCGACATGACCTCGTCCATGGCCCAGGCCGTCTCGGCGGCGGTCAGGTCGCGCCCGGCGACCAGCTCGGTGAGGATGCCGGGCCAGGTGAGGTCGGAGGCCGGGTCGGTGGAGGCCACGGTGGTCCCTTCGGTTCGGAGCCGGCACCCTCCGACAGGGCGTGGGCGGCCCCGCGGCGGGTCAGGCGGCTGCGGTCAGGAAGCCGGCCACGGTGCGCTGCAGCTCGATCGCGTCGAGCGGCCTCGGCACCACGGCGTCGGCGAGCGACCACGATGCTAGCCATCCGTCGTCCGGCCTGCCGGTGAGGACCACGACCGGCGGGCAGCGGTACACCTCGTTCTTGAGCTGGCGGCACAGCCCCATGCCGCCGGACCTGTCCGCCTCGCCGTCCAGCACGAGCAGGTCCCACCCGCCGCGGTCGGCCGCGGCGATCAGCGCCGCCGGCGTCGCGACCTCCGCCCACGCGATCTCCGGGGCGTGCGCACGCAGGCGCGGGCCGACGGCCGTCCGCACGTGGGCGCGGACGGTCCGGTCGTCACTGTAGAGCAGGACGCGCGGCCCCCGGGCCGCCGGGCCCGTGCGGGCCGTCGGGGCGATCGCGCCGGTCAGGCTGGTCGCGCTGGTCGTCGGGTCCCTCTGGTCCGTCTGATCTGTCAACGTTCTGGCTCCCCTTCGCGGACGTGCACGGCACCGGGCACGGACACGACGTCCGGCACCCGCACCGCGGCCGTCGGACGTCGACGTTTGCTGGCATCGTGGCACACACGCGTCACCTCGGGCAGGTGCCGAACGTGGTCTTTTACTGGCACTCTCCATCGATCCGTCACCTCGTAGTGGCGGAGTGGCGAGTTTCCGCAGATTCTGTGCACATCGACTTCGCGCCCGGCCCGCCCGAGTGGCTCGAACCGGCCGTATGTCGGCCATAATGGCTGACGTGTCGACCGCAACGGCTGCTGCCCCCCATGCCCACCAGCACGTGAGCGTCAACCGTCCGAACCCCGTGTCGGTCGGGACGATCGTCTGGCTCGCGAGCGAGCTCATGTTCTTCGCCGGCCTCTTCGCGATGTACTTCACCGTCCGGTCGGTGATGCCCGAGGCGGAGTGGGCCGCGCAGGCGGACAAGCTCAACATCACCTTCTCGACGATCAACACCACCGTGCTGGTGCTGTCGTCGGTGACCTGCCAGATGGGCGTGTGGGCCGCCGAGCGGTTCAAGCCGGTGCGCTCCGGCTCCCTGCTGCAGGTGAACAAGTGGGGCATGCACGAGTGGATGACCCTCACCTACCTCATGGGCGCGTTCTTCATCGGCGGCCAGATCTTCGAGTACACCGAGCTGGTGCACGAGGGCCTGACCATCTCGTCCAGCCCGTACGGCTCGGTCTTCTACCTGACCACCGGCTTCCACGGCCTCCACGTGCTGGGCGGGCTCATCGCCTTCCTGTTCCTCCTGGGCCGCTCGTTCGCCGCCAAGAACTTCGGCCACCACGAGGCCACCACCGCCATCGTCACGTCCTACTACTGGCACTTCGTCGACGTGGTGTGGATCGCCCTCTTCGCCGTCATCTACCTCCTGCGCTGAACCCCCCGGCCGGCGTCGCCGCCGGCACTGACCCTGCACCTTCGATCTGCGAGACGAGGATCATTTCGTGAAGGCACTCGCCGCCCGCAGGCACCACCGGTTCGCGCCGGTCGTGCTGTTGCTGCTGGCGCTGCTGGTCACGGGCGGCGTCTACGCCGCCCTGGCCCCGAGCCCGGCCCAGGCCGACACCGCCAGCACCGCGGACATCGAGACCGGGAAGAAGCTCTTCCAGGCCAACTGCGCCACCTGCCACGGCCCGAACGCGGAGGGCACCACCGAGGCGCCGTCGCTCGTCGGCGTCGGTGCGGCCGCGGTCGACTTCCAGGTCTCCACCGGCCGGATGCCGATGCAGATGAACGGCCCCCAGGCCGAGGCCAAGCCCCGGCAGATGGACGAGGAGCAGACCGCCGCGCTCGCCGCGTACGTCGCGTCCCTCGGCGCCGGCCCGGCCATCCCCACCGACGAGCAGGTGGACGGGAGCAAGGGCGACCCGGCCAACGGCATGGCACTGTTCCGCACCAACTGCGCGATGTGCCACAACGCCGTCGGCGCCGGTGGCGCCCTCTCGGAGGGCAAGTTCGCGCCGCCGCTGTGGGACACCTCCGGCCGGAACGTGTACCAGGCCATGCTTACCGGCCCGCAGTCGATGCCGGTGTTCAACGACGCCAACATCACGCCCGAGGAGAAGCGCGACATCATCGCGTTCCTCGACGAGCAGGACCAGGGCTCGGCCGGCGGCCTCACCCTCGGCTCGCTCGGCCCGGTCAGCGAGGGCCTGTGGGCCTGGATCATCGGCATCGGCCTGATCATCGGCGGCGCTGTGTGGATCGGAGCGAAGTCCTCGTGAGCGAGAACCAGAACCCCCAGGGCCCGTCCCGCGACGTGGCCCGGCACGACGGCGACGGCACCGTCGCCCAGGCCGACCGCTTCGCGGACCCCGGCGTCCCCACGCACCACCCGCGCCTGACGGACACGGACCCGAAGGCGGCCAAGCGCAACGAGCGGATCATCGCGATCCTCTTCGCCGTGTCGTGCCTCGGCACGATCGGCTCCGTCGTGGCCTACTTCGCCGTCCGCCCGGACGGCACCACGCCCGGCGTGCGCCTCTCGACGGTGCTGCTCGGCGTCGCGATCGCGATCTCCCTGTTCGGCATCGGCTTCGCGGCCGTGCACTGGGCCAAGACCCTGATGTCGGGCAAGGAGTACGTCGAGGAGCGGCACTCGAGCAGCAGCTCCGAGGAGGTCCGCGGGGTCGTCCAGCAGCAGTTCAAGGACGGTCTGGACGACTCCGGCATCGCCCGTCGTCCGGTCCTCAAGGGCGCGGTCGTCTCGGCGCTCGCCCTCTTCCCGCTGACCATCGCCGTGCCGCTCGTCTCGAGCGTCGGCGGCGACTGGAACGTCGGCAAGTTCCGGCACACGCTCTGGAAGAAGGGCACGCGCCTCGCCTACGACCCGTCGGGTCGCCCGATCAAGGCGTCGGACCTCACGGTCGGCTCGGTCGCGCACGTCATCCCCGACGTGCCCGCCGAGGAGCGCGAGTCGCACGAGTGGATCACGGAGAAGGCCAAGGCCGTCGTCCTCCTGGTCCGCATGGACCCGCGCGACCACAAGCGCGACCACCGCGAGGGCGCCTCGTACGACGGCATCGTCGCGTACTCGAAGATCTGCACCCACGTGGGGTGCCCGGTCGCCCTGTACGAGCAGCAGACGCACCACCTGCTGTGCCCCTGCCACCAGTCGACGTTCGACATCTCCGACGGCTCCAAGGTGGTCTTCGGACCCGCCAAGCGCCCGCTGCCCCAGCTGCCCATCACCGTCGACGACGAGGGGTATCTTGTGGCTGAGGACGACTTCAACGAGCCCGTCGGCCCGAGCTACTGGGAGCGCCTGAAGTGAGCACCACGACCACTCCCCCCACCGCGGCGGAGCCGACCACCGTGATCGGCAAGTCCGCCGACTACCTCGACCAGCGGACCAAGGTCGGCGTGCTCGCGAAGCAGCTCGTCCGCAAGGTCTTCCCGGACCACTGGTCCTTCATGCTCGGCGAGATCGCGCTGTTCTCGTTCGTCGTGCTCCTCATCTCCGGCGTGTTCCTGGCGATGTTCTTCGACCCGTCGATGGCTCTCGTCACGCACCACGGCGCGCCGGCGACCATGGACGGCCAGCTCATGTCCACCGCCTTCTCCTCGACGCTCAACATGTCGTTCGAGGTGCGCGGCGGTCTGCTCATGCGGCAGATCCACCACTGGTCGGCGCTGATCTTCGTCGCCGGCATCGTGGTGCACATGATGCGCGTCTTCTTCACCGGCGCGTTCCGCAAGCCCCGTGAGCTGAACTGGCTCGTCGGCACGCTGCTGCTGATCTGCAGCCTGCTCGCCGGCTTCTCCGGCTACTCGCTCCCGGACGACGTGCTCTCCGGCAACGGCCTGCGCATCACCGACGGCGTCGTGAAGTCGATCCCGATCATCGGGTCCTATCTCTCGTACTTCATCTTCGGCGGCGAGTTCCCGGGCGAGCACATCATCCCGCGCCTGTTCACGGTGCACATCCTGCTGGTGCCCGCGCTGATCCTCGCCCTCGTGGGCGTGCACCTGTTCCTCATGGTGCTCAACAAGCACACCCAGTACCCGGGCGGCGGCCGCACCGACAAGAACGTCGTCGGCTACCCCGCGGTGCCGGCGTTCGCCACGAAGATGGGCGGCAACTTCTTCATCATCTTCGGCGTGCTGGCCCTCATGGGCGGCACGATGGCGATCAACAACGTCTGGAACTACGGCCCGTACGACCCGTCACCGGTGTCCGCGGGTGCCCAGCCGGACTGGTACATGCTGTTCCTCGAGGGATCGCTGCGCCTCATGCCGGGCCAGACCGAGATCGTCACGTGGGGCGGCTACACCCTCTCGCTGAACATCCTCGTGCCTGCGGTCATCATCCCGGGCCTGCTGTTCACGTTCCTGTTCGTGTACCCGTTCGTCGAGGCGAAGGTGACCGGCGACCACCGCGAGCACCACGTGCTCGACCGCCCGCGCAACGTCCCGACCCGCACGGGCCTCGGCGTCGCGTTCCTCACGGCCTTCGTGATCCTGGCGCTGGCGGGTTCGAACGACCTCATCGCGACGCACTTCGCCCTGTCGATCAACACGATCACCTGGGTCTTCCGGATCCTGTTCTTCGTCGGCCCGGTCTTCGCGTTCTGGGTCACGAAGCGGATCTGCCTGGGCCTGCAGCGCAAGGACCGCGAGCTGGTGCTGCACGGTCACGAGACCGGTCGCATCGTGCGGTTCGCCAACGGCGAGTACATCGAGGTCCACCGCCCGCTCGACGAGCAGGAGCGCTGGCTGCGCGTCAACTACGAGGCGCACCGGCCCCTGGAGATCGAGCCCGCGACCGACGCCCGCGGCGTCAAGCGCAAGGGCTACAAGAAGGACAAGCGCTGGCAGAAGCTGTCGCAGTTCTTCTACGAGGACCGGGTGGAGCCCGTGACCCCGGCCGAGCTGGCCGCGGCGCACGCCCACGGCGAGCACGACGAGCTCGAGCCCGCCCACGACACCCCCGAGCTGGTCTCGGGGTCTGGCACCGTCGAGCGGGAGCACTGAGTCTCCTGCAGGCTGGACCGATGGCCCGCGTACCCCTCCCCCGATCCGTCGGGCGGGGTGCGCGGGCCGTCGTCGTCCCCGGCACGTGAGAGCGGCCGGAGACCCAGTCGTCGACGACGTCCCCATCGCACGCCGGTACGACGTGCGGCACGCAACCGGAGGTATCTCAGCATGGCTGTCTACACGCTTCCTGACCTGCCCTACGACTACAGCGCCCTCGAGCCGCACATCAGCGGCAAGATCATGGAGCTGCACCATGACAAGCACCACGCCACCTACGTCACCGGCGCCAACACCGCCCTGGAGAAGCTCGCCGAGGCCCGCGAGTCCGGCGACAACGCCGCGGTGAACCTGCACGAGAAGAACCTC
>NZ_JBHVBO010000173.1:0-8664 GCF_042668085.1 Isoptericola sp. NPDC057391
CCGTCACTCGGTAGGGTGGGGCGCATGTCATCCCCGGCCCCGGTTCCCGGCCCGCGGCGCCGGCGCCCGGCCGCGCCGGTCCCCGTGCCACCGGGAGGACACCCGCTCAAGGTCGACCCCGCGCGCCTCTCCGGCCCGCGCGGCACCGCGACACCCGCCGTCGTGGGCGTCGCCCCGTCGGGCACGACGACGCACCTTCCGGTCAACGAGGAGACGTCGGCGGGAGGGCTCGTCGTGCAGGTCGCCGCGGGCGGGCCGGAGGCGGCCGTCATCGTGCGGCGCAACCGGGGCGGGCGGCTCGAGTGGTGCCTGCCCAAGGGGCACCTCGAGGGCGAGGAGACGCCGGAGCAGGCGGCGGTGCGCGAGATCCACGAGGAGACGGGCATCCTCGGCACCATCCGCACCCGCCTGGGCGTCATCGACTACTGGTTCAGCGGCGAGGACCACCGCGTCCACAAGGTGGTGCACCACTTCCTCCTGCGCGCGGAGGGCGGCACCATCACCGCCGAGGGCGACCCCGACGGCGAGGCGGAGGACGCCCTGTGGGTCCCTGTCGAGCAGCTGACGGAGCGACTCTCCTACCCCAACGAGCAGCGGCTCGCCGTCGTCGCGCAGCAGGTGCTGCGCCGCACGCCCGAGGTGCTCGGGCACCCCGGCCTCGGAGCCGTCGAGTGAGGCCCGCCGCGTGACCGCCTCCCGACCCTCGGGTGCCTGTGCCGCACCCGCGCCCCCGCCCGCGCGCCGGCTGACCGCGTTGCTCCTGCCCGTGCTGCTCGCCCTCGCCGGCCTGCTCCTGACGGGCGCGCTCGTCGCGCTCCCCGGCGCGCCCGCGTCGGCCGCGACCCCCGCGCCGGCGCAGCTGCCCGCCGCCCGCGACGGGCAGGCGACGGTCGAGCTCGTGAGCTCCGCACCCACGCTCGCCGCCCCCGGCTCCACCGTGACGCTCACCGCCCGCGTCACCAACGGCACCGACGCGGCGCTGGACGGCGCGGCGCTCGACCTCGGCGTCTCGTGGCGCCCCCTCACCTCGCGCGAGGACCTGGCCGCCTGGGCCGACGACGACGGCACCAGCACCGCCGCCACGCAGAACGAGGAGCCCGTGGACCGGCTCGCGCCGGGCGACTCGGCGCAGGTGACGATGGAGCTCGACGTCGACGCCCTCGGCCTCAGCGCGGAGAACCCCTGGGGTCCCCGCGAGATGTCCGTGGCGCTGACCCAGGGCGGCTCCACGCTCGACGTCGTCCACACGTTCCTCCTGTTCGCGCCGGAGGGCGACGCGCCCGACCCGGTCTCGGTGAGCGTCACCGCACCCGTCACCGGCCCCGCCGTCGACCCGCTCGACCCGGACGGCTACGACCAGGAGCTCGCCACGGCCACCGCGACCGGCGGGCGGCTGACCCGCCTGCTCGACGCCGCGGCCGTCACGGGCACGTCGCCCGGCATGTCGCTCGCCGTCGACCCGGCGCTCGTCTCGGCCGCCGCGGGGTCGGACGAGGAGGGCTCCCGGGCGTGGGCCACCCGGCTCACGGGAGCGCCCGCCGCCGGCGACGCCGACGCCGGTGCCACGGACGACGCAGCCACGGACGACGGCGCCGCGTCGGCGAGCCTCACGAGCACCACCGGCGCCGGCACCGCAAGCGCCGCCGCGACCGGGCGACCGGCCGACGTCGCCGTCCTGCCCGGCTACGACCCCGACCTCGCGGCGGTCGCGCACGCCGACCCGTCCCGGGCCGACGTCGCGGCCACGACCGGCGGGGAGGCCGCGCTCGGGGCGGCCTGGCAGCGGCCGGACGGCTGGGGGCTCACCCTCGCCTGGCCGGAGGGCCGGCCCGACGTCGCGACCCTCGCCGCGGGTCGCGACGCCCCCGTGGACCAGGTCGTCGTCGCCGACGGCCTCGCCCCCGCCGACGGCGTCGCCGCCTCCGCCCGCACCGCCGTGGACACGCCGTCGGGCAAGGTGCCCGCGCTGGTCGCCGACGACGGGCTCTCGGCCGCGTTCACCGCCCTCACCGACGAGGCCGACGCCCCGTCGGCCGCCGAGGCGTCCACCCGCGTGCTGGCCGACGCCGCGCTCGTCGCCCTCCAGCAGCAGGAGTCCGGGCAGGAGGACCTGCACCTGCTCGCGGCGCTCCCGCGGGGCTGGTCGCCCGACCCCGCGCTGGTGGGCACCGTGCTCGCCGCCCTCCACGACGCCTCGTGGGCCGACGTCGTGCCCCTGTCCGAGACCGTCGCCGCCCCCGCCTCCCGCGTGCCGCGCGACGACCCCGCCCGCGGCGAGCGGGCCGGTCGGTCCGACGGCGAGCTGGCGCCCTCCGCCGTCCGCCGGCTCCTCGACTCCCATCGCGACCTCGCCGCGTTCTCGACCGTGGCCGCCGACCCCGTGGAGCTGAGCGGCGACGCCGACCAGGCCCTCGTCGCCCCGCTCGCCGTCGCCGCACGGACCGAGCCCGACGCCCGCGACCGCGCCGTGGACCTGGCGGTGGAGCAGTCCGAGGCCCTCCAGGACGGCATCGGCGTCGCCGACCGGTCCAACGTCACGCTCGTCAGCGACACCGGCAAGCTGCCCGTCACCGTGTCCAACGAGCTGCCCGTGGACGCCACCGTCACCGTCGTGCTGCGGCCCGACGCGTCCCGGCTGGTCGTCGAGTCGCGGCCGACGGTCGTCGTGCCCGCCGGCACGTCGTCCAACGTGCACGTCCCCGTCCGCGCCATCGGCTCCGGCGACGTCGACCTCCAGGTCGAGGTACTCGCGCCGAGCGGCACGGTCGTCGCCGGGCCCACGAGCTTCTCCCTCCGCGTCCGCGCGGGCTGGGAGACGGCGGGCACCGCCGTCGTCGCCGCGCTGGTCGCTCTCCTCTTCCTCGGCGGCATCTGGCGTACCGTGCGTCGAGGGCGGTCCTCGGCACGCACCACGGGCGAGGGCGTCGCGGCGGCCGCCGCCGACCCGCAGGGGCCCGACGTGGCGGCCCCCGACGAGCCGCCCGCGCACGACCGCCCCGCACCCGACCAGCAGCCGGACGACCCGGGCGGCGGCGTCACCCCCGCCACCCGCACGCCCCCCGCCAAGGCCACGGAGACCGACCCCTCATGACTTCGACGTCCGCCTTCCCCGACGACGGCCGGCCCGACCTGCCCGGCGAGGGCGACGCGACCGACCCGGCGACGCCGACCGGTGCCGCCGGCGCGAGCTGGCACCCCGTCAGCGACCCGGCCGGCGGCCACGCCCGTCCGACCGAGCCGGCCGGCGGCGCCGGCAGCGGGAGCGGCGGCGGCGACGGTGGCGGCGACGGTGGTCGCGTGCGCCGCACCAGCCTCGGCCGCGGCTCCGTCGTGATGACGCTGGGCACGGTCGCCTCCCGCGCCTCCGGGCTGATCCGCGCGATGCTCCTGGTGGCCTGCGTGGGCGCCGTCGGCACCGTCGCCGACGCGTTCGACATCGCGAACAAGCTGCCCAACATGCTGTTCGCGCTCATCTCGGCGGGCGTGCTCCAGGCCGTGCTCATCCCCCAGATCCTGCGGGCGATGAACGCGCACAACGCCCGCGAGCGGCTCGACAAGCTGCTCAGCCTGTCCGGGCTCGGCCTGCTCCTGCTCACCGCGGTGCTCGTCGTCGCGGCCCCGCTGATCGTCTGGCTGTCCACCCTCAGCGACGCCTGGACCGCCGACGAGCGGCATCTGGCCGTCGTGTTCGCGTACTGGTGCATCCCGCAGGTCTTCTTCTACGGCCTCTACATGCTGCTGGGCCAGGTGCTCAACGCGCAGGGCAAGTTCGGCGCCTACGGCGTGGCCCCCGTGGCGAACAACGTCGTCTCGCTGCTCGGGTTCGGCGCGTTCCTCCTGGTGTGGGGCGCGGCGCCGGACCGCGGCATCTCCGACCTGTCCCAGTGGTCGACGGCGCAGACGGCGGTGCTCGCGGGCACGGCGACCCTCGGCATCGCGGCCCAGTCCCTGGTGCTGGTGATCGCGCTGCGCCGCTCCGGGTTCCGGTGGCGCTTCCGGCTCGGCCTGCGCGGCATCGGGCTCCGCGCGGCGGGCTCGGTGGTCGGCTGGACCATCGGGGCGGTCGCGCTCGAGCAGGTCGGCGTCATCTTCCTCACCAACGTGCTCGGTGCCGCCGGCCGCGCCGGGGGCGCCCTCGAGGAGCCCTTCGCCGGGAACGCCGCGTACACCAACGCGATGACGATCTACCTGCTGCCGCACTCCCTCGTCGTCGTCTCCATCGTCACGGTGCTCTTCCCGCGCATGACGGCGGCCGTCCAGGCGGGCGACATCCCCGGCGTGCGCCGGGACATGTCCCTGGGGATGCGTTCCGCGGGCGTCTTCTCGGTGTTCTCCACCGCGGTCCTCGTCGTCCTGGCCGTCCCGCTGACCGGCGCGCTGCTGCCGTCGCTCGGGCAGGAGGGCATCGCGGCCGTCGCGCCGATCATCCAGGCGATGGCGGTCGGCATCATCGCCCTCGGCGCCACGGTGCTGGTCCGCCGCATGTACTTCGCGTTCGAGGACGGGCGGAGCATCTTCGGCATCCAGGTCATCGCGACCGTCTCGATGGTGCTCGTCCTGTGGGGCGCGACCCGCCTCCTGCCGGCGCAGTGGTGGGCCGTCGCCGCCGGCGGCGCGTACGCCCTGTCCACGTGGATCTCCCTGCTCCTGCGCGTGCGCGGCATGCACCGCAAGCTGCGGGGCATGGACGGCCGGCGCGTGCTGCAGCTCTACGTCCGCGCGCTGGTCGGCGCGCTGACCGCCGCCCTCCTGGGGTGGCTGACCGTCCGCCTCCTCGACGGCTACGACGTCACGTCCTGGGGGCACTCCGTGCTGGTCACGGCCGTCGCCGGGATCGTGATGACCGTCGGGTACGTCCTCGCGCTCAAGGTCCTGCACGTGCGCGAGCTCGACGACGCGCTGGCCCCCGTCCTCCGGCGGCTCAAGCGATGACGACGGTCGCGTGCCCGGCTCGCGCGGGTTCCGTGAGGGCCCTGCAGGCACGCCCGCCGGGGGCGACCTCGCGGCCACCGGCCCGCCCGTACCATGGTCCGAAGGACCGGAGGACCCTCTCCACCCGCACCCCCACCGAGGAGCACAGGTGAGCACCGCCCATCCCGGGACCGTCATGGTCGATCGCTATCGGCTCGTGCAGCTCGCGGCCACCGACCTCGCCTCAGCCGAGGCGTGGGAAGCGCACGACCAGATCCTGGACCGTCCGGTCCGGGTGACGTTCGTCGACGGCCCCTACGCGTCCGCGGCGCTCGACGCCGCGCGCCGTGCCGCGCTCGTCGCCGACCCGCGGCTCTCCCGCGTGCTCGACGTCGGCAGCACCGACCTCGGCGCGGGCCAGCGCAGCTACATCATCTCCGAGCCCTACCGGGGCTCGTCGCTCACCGAGGTCGTCTCCGGCGGCCTGGTCGACGCCCAGCAGGCCCGTGCGGTCGTCGGCGAGGCCGCGGCGGCGCTCGAGGCCGCCGGCCAGCGGGGCGTGCACCACCTGGCGCTGCGGCCCGAGGCCGTGCGGGTGGACGGCCACCGCGTCGTCGTCACCGGGCTCGGCATCGACGCCGCGCTCGCCGGGGTGGACGGCCGCGAGCACGTCACCGGTGCGGGCGCGGCCGCGGCCGACGCGCGCGACCTCGTCGCCCTCGCCTACTACGCGCTCACCGCCCGCTGGCCGGGCGACTCGCTCGACGAGCCGTGGATCGCCTCCGACGCCGTGCGCCCGCTGCCCGCGCAGCGCGACGAGCACGGCGTCGTGCCCGTGTCGACCCTGGTGCCGCACGTCGACCAGGAGCTCGACTCCCTGGTGCGCCGGACCTTCGGCGCCGACTCCCCGGACGCCCCCACCACGCCGGGCGACGTCGTCGCCGCGCTAGCCCCCTGGGGCGAGGTCTCGGTCGTCGCGTCGCTGCCGCAGTTCGTGCAGCCGTCGACCGAGCCGCCGGTGCGCTCCTCGGTCATGGGCGCGGTCGGGGCGGGTGCCGCCCTGCCGGGCACGCCGCCCCCGGCACCGCCCGTCCGCCGGCCGGCCAGCGGCCGCATCGCCCGCTCCGCCGTCGTCGGCGGTGCCGCCGGCGCGGCTGCCGGCGCGGCCGGAGTGCTGGCGCAGTCCACGCAGGCGATCCCGCCGGCCGCGGCGCCCACCGCTGCCCAGGGTCCGGTGCCGCCCGTGCAGGCGACGGCCGCGATGGCACCCGTCCAGCAGCAGACCGCCCCCGCACAGCAGCCGGGGGCGCCCGCAGCGGCGTACGGCGCCGCGCCCGCGGCGGCGTACGACAGCCAGGCCTACCCCACGGCGCAGGGCGCCCCGGTGCAGCAGCAGACCGCGCACGCGCCCGTGCCTCCGCCGCCCGGGGGCGGCGAGCCCCGCACCGACACGGGCGGCTTCGCGTCGTCGCCCGCGCCCAAGCGGCGCGGCGTGAACCCGACGCCGATCGTGCTCGGCCTCGTCGTCGTGCTGGTGCTCGCGGGCGCCCTGTGGGCCGTCTCGAAGGTCATGTCGCCGTCGGCGCCGCCGGCGGCCGAGACGCCGGTCGCCACCGATGACGCGGGCGGTGGCGGCGCCGCCGAAGAGCCCACCGACGAGGAGTCCGGCGAGCCCTCGGAGACGCCCGAGGTCCGGCCCGTCATCGAGTCGGGCGACCAGCTCGACCCCGAGGGCGACGGCCAGCACCCCGAGGCGGTCGACCTCGCGTACGACGGCGACCCGTCGACCTTCTGGTACACCCAGTGGTTCAACGGCTCGGACTTCGCCGGCCTGCGCAGCGGCCTGGGCTACGTCATCGAGCTCGAGGAGCCCGCCCCCGTCACGTCGATCACGCTCAACACCAACTCCGAGGGCGGGCACGTCCAGGTCCGCGCGACGTCGCGCGACAACCCCACGGACGGGCCCGTGCTCGCCGAGGGCGCGTTCAGCTCCGAGACGACCCTGGACCTCAAGGAGGAGACCGTCGCGGACTCCTTCGTCATCTGGATCACGGAGCTCCCGCAGACCAACGACAAGTACTACCTGGAGCTCAACGAGATCGTCCTCTCGTGATCGTTCCCGGGCGGCGGGCCGTCGCCCGGGAACACCACACCCCCTCGGGGTGTTGAGGGCGATGGCGCCCCAGGACGCGAACGACCACCAGACGAGCAGGAGAGAACGTGACCGATCAGCCGACCAACACCACCGGTGAGGCCACCGTGCACGACATCGTCATCGTGGGCTCGGGCCCGGCGGGCTACACCGCGGCCGTGTACGCCGCGCGAGCTGGTCTGGCACCCGTCGTCATCGCGGGCTCCGTCACCGCGGGCGGCGCCCTGATGAACACCACCGAGGTGGAGAACTTCCCCGGCTTCCCCGCCGGCATCCAGGGTCCGGACCTCATGGAGGCCATGCGCGAGCAGGCCGAGAAGTTCGGTGCCCGCGTGCTGTGGGACGACGCCGAGCAGGTCGAGCTCACCGGCGACATCAAGACGGTCGTCACCGGCGGCGGCGAGACGTTCAAGGCTCGTGCGGTCATCCTCGCCACGGGCTCCGCGTACCGCGAGCTCGGCCTGCCCGAGGAGAAGCAGCTCTCCGGCCGCGGCGTCTCGTGGTGCGCCACCTGCGACGGGTTCTTCTTCCGCGACCAGCACATCGCCGTCGTCGGAGGCGGGGACTCCGCGATGGAGGAGGCGACCTTCCTCACGCGCTTCGCGTCCAAGGTGACGATCGTGCACCGTCGCGACGCGCTCCGTGCCTCGAAGATCATGGCGGACCGCGCCCAGGCCGACCCGAAGATCGAGTTCGCCTGGAACAGCGAGGTCGCCGGCATCTCGGGCGAGGACAAGGTCACCGGTCTCACCCTGCGCGACACCGTCACGGGTGAGGAGCGCCAGCTCGACACCACCGGCCTGTTCGTCGCGATCGGCCACGACCCCCGCACCGACCTGGTCAAGGGCCAGATCGACCTGGACGACGAGGGCTACATCCTCGTCGAGGGTCGCTCCACGCGCACCAACCTGCCCGGCGTCTTCGCCTGCGGCGACGCGGTGGACCACACCTACCGCCAGGCGATCACCGCCGCCGGGTCGGGCTGCGCCGCCGCGCTCGACGCGCAGTCCTACCTCACCGAGGTGGCCGACGCCGAGGGCGAGCAGTCCCTCGCCGGCACCCCGGCCGTGCCCAACCCCGACGGGCTCCCCGCCGCCCTCGACGGCGCGCTGGACTCCGTCGCCGGCTGACCTCTCCCCCACCGATCCCGAAGGAGCGACACATGGCTACCGTCGCCGTCACCGACGACACGTTCAAGGCCGAGGTTCTCGAGTCCGACGTCCCCGTCCTCGTCGACTTCTGGGCGACCTGGTGCGGCCCCTGCCGCATGGTGGCCCCGATCCTCGAGGAGCTCTCGGACGAGTACGAGGGCAAGATCAAGATCGTGAAGCTGGACACCGACGCCAACCAGGCCACCACCATGGCCTACGGCATCACGTCGATCCCGACGCTCAATGTCTACTCCGGCGGCGAGCTCGTGAAGTCCGTGATCGGCGCCCGCCCCAAGCGCGCCCTCCAGGAGGAGATCGACGCGGTCCTCGCGCCGAGCGCCTGAGCTCCCCGACCAAGGCCGGCCGGGGGTCACGTGACCGCCGGCCGGCCTGCAGCTTGCCGCGCGAGCACCCGAGCGCTCGGGAACCGGGAGGGCCGGCGCTCCCGGC
>NZ_JBHVBO010000174.1:0-8608 GCF_042668085.1 Isoptericola sp. NPDC057391
GGCGCCCTCCGTGGGGACGGTACCGAGCCGCCGCACCTGGAGCCGGTCGTCGCGGACGCGCGCGGCGAGGCCGCGGGCGGCGAGCGCCGCGTCGACCTCGGCGACCGCGGCGGCGTCCTTGCGCTCGGCGAGGCGACGGCGCAGCAGGGCGTGCTCGTCGGCCGAGAACCCGGGCCGGCCGTCCATCCACCGCTCGTACGCACGCTCGTGCGGGTCGGCGTCGTGCCACGGCCACCCGTGGGCCTCGAACGCCGCCCGGATCTCGGCACGGCGCAGCGTGTCCGCGTCGAGCCGTTCCCGCGGGGCGCCGGTCGCGCCGAGGAGGACGACGTACCGGCCGTCGCGGAAGACGGCGGACACGTCCGCCCGCTCCACCCAGCCCTCCCGGTCGTCCGTGCGGTGCTCGAGGTGGTCGGCGGCGACCGTCAGCCGCAGGGACTCCCCGATGGTGGTCAGCGCCAGGAGGACGCCGCCCACCACCCCGAGCCCACCGAGGATCGGGACGGACCACGCGCGCGGCAGGCCCGCGAGCAGCTCGACGGGGCCGAGGGCCGGCAACGGGCTGCCCTCCAGGAACCCCTGCAGCCAGCGGGCGACCGGCGGGAGGGCGAAGCCGAGCCCGACGCCGAGGGCGACGGTCCCGAGCAGCAGGAGCAGCGGCACCCAGCGGGGCTGGCGCACCTCGGAGGTGGTCGTGGTCGGCACGGCCACAATTATTGGAGCACGCACTCCAGTAATGCAACCAGGCCTACCCTTGCTCCCGTGAGCAACACCGGCACCGCGACCGCCTCGGTCGCCGCAGAGCGCGCGTACACCATCCCCGGCGTCCACGTCACCGACCGCACCCTCACGGTGCCGCTGGACTGGGCGCGCCCCGACGACGGCCGCACGATCTCCCTCTTCGTCCGCGAGCTGGTCGCCCCCACGAAGAAGGCCGACGACCTGCCGCTGCTCGTCTTCCTGCAGGGCGGCCCGGGTGGCAAGGGCCCGCGTCCGACCGGCCCCGACGGCTGGGTGGGCGAGGCCCTCGCGCGGTTCCGGGTGGTGCTGCTCGACCAGCGCGGCACCGGCCGCTCGACGCCGGTCCGCGCGGGGGCGCTCACCGCGCTGGGCTCGGCCGAGGCCCAGGCCGAGCACCTGACCCACTTCCGCGCCGACTCGATCGTCGCGGACGCCGAGCACGTGCGGAAGGCCGTGTACGGCGGGCGTCGCTGGTCCACGCTGGGCCAGTCCTACGGCGGCTTCCTCACCCTCACGTACCTGTCGCGCGCCCCCGAGGGCGCGGCCGCGTCGTACGTCACCGGCGGCCTCGCCGGGCTCACCGCGAGCGCCGAGGACGTCTACCGGCGCACCCAGCCGCGCGTCGTCGCCAAGAACGCGCTGTACCGCGAGCGGTACCCCGACGACGTCCAGCGCGTGGCGCGGATCGCCGACCGGGTCGCCGCGGGCGACGTGCGCCTGCCCGGTGGGGACGTGCTCACCGTCGAGCGGTTCCAGACCCTCGGCATGGCGTTCGGCATGGGCCCCGGCTTCGAGCGCGTGCACTGGATCGTGGACGAGGCATTCGACCCCGGCTCCGACGAGCTCTCGGACACCTTCCTCGCCGAGGTGGAGGCCGCCACCGGCTTCCCCACCAACCCGATGTACGCCGTCCTGCACGAGTCGATCTACGCGCAGTCGAACACGGGCGCCACGGCGTGGGCGGCGCAGCGGGTGCGCGACGACGACGCGTCGTTCGACGCCGGAGCCCGTCCGCTGCTGTTCACGGGCGAGATGATCTACCCCTGGATGTTCGAGCAGCTCGCGGAGCTGCGCCCGTTCCGCCCCGCCGCCGAGGCCCTGGCGGCTCGGACCGACTGGGACGACCTGTACGACCTCGACGCCCTCGCCCGCAACGAGGTGCCGCTCGAGGCCGCCGTCTACCACGACGACATGTTCGTGGACGCCGGGCTCTCCCTGGAGACCGCGGCCCACGTCGGCAACGCGCGCGCCTGGGTGACCAACGAGTTCGAGCACGACGGCCTGCGCCTGGGCGACGTCTTCGCCAAGCTCCTCGCCCGCCTGGACGCCCGCGGCGGCGCCCGAGCGTGACCAGTCCGCCCCCGTCCCGCGAAGCGGTCCGGGCCGTGCCGAGGTAGTCCGCGGACCCGCGAGGTAGTTCAAGACGTGCCGAGGTAGTTCAAGACGTGCCGAGGTAGTCCGAGGCTCGGCGAGGTAGTGGCGTATGTGGGGCGACTGACCGCTCAGGACGCCGTCCAGGCCTTGCCCGGCCAGTACGCCCACTCCTCGAAGTCGGCGACGCGCCCGTCGGCGGCGAACCTCAGCACCCACAGGTCGCGGTAGTCCTGCACCTCGGGGGCGGAGTAGCGCACCTCGAGCCGGACGACGGCGACGTCGCCGTCGACGGCGAGAGGCTCGGACGCCGCCGTGAACGCGGCTCCGTCGTCGACGCTCCAGAACTCGCGGATCGCGTCGTGGCCCACCAGCTCGTCCGGGTCGTAGGGCGAGCGCGCGTACCGGGCGTCGGGCGTGAAGAGCCGCTCGACGGCGCCGGCGTCGCTCTCACGCCACGCCGCCACGTACGCGGCGACCCACCGTCGTACCGAGTCCCGGTTCACCGTCATGCCCGCAGTATGCGCCGTCGCGCAACTACCTCGGCAAGACCCGAACTACCTCGCGGGTCCTCGGACTACCTCGGCGGGGCTCGGACTACCTCGGCACGTCCTGAACTACCTCGCGGGTCCGCGAGCTATCTCGGCGAGGGCTGGACCACCTCGGCGGGCGGCGGGAACCGCGGGGTACCGTCGTTCGTCCGACTAGCGGGCCGGCCCCGTCGTCCGGCGCACGCACACACGAAGGTGACACCAGCATGAGCTCGACCTCCCCCGCCCCGATCCTGCGCGCTCAGGGCCTCGTCGTCGGCTACGGCGGCCCGGCCGTCCTGGACGGCGTCGACCTCGAGCTGGTGCAGGGCTCGGCACCGGTCGGTGTCGTCGGCGAGTCGGGGGCGGGCAAGTCGACGCTGGTGCAGGCGCTGCTCGGCCAGATCAAGCCGCGATGGGGCACGGTCACCTACCAGGGGCGTACCGCGTCCAAGCTCGGGCTCCGGGACAAGCGCAGGTTCCGCGGCGCCGTGCGCACCGTGGCGCAGAACGGGCTCGGCACCGACCCGACGTGGAGCGTGGAGCGGACCGTCAAGGGCGCGCTCGCCGACGCGCGCAAGGCCGGTCGCGCGAACGGGCGCGACGTCGCGGACCTGCTCGACGACGTCATGCTCGAGCCGCACGTCGCCGGGCGGCGCGTCGCGACGCTGTCCGGCGGCGAGAAGCAGCGGCTCGCGCTCGCCCTGGCCCTGACCACCCGTCCTGACGCGCTGCTGCTCGACGAGCCGCTCACCGCCGTCGACCCGGCGATGCGCGGCGAGATCGTGCGCCGCCTCACCGACGCCACCCGCGCCGAGGGCACCGCGGTGCTGCTGGTCTCGCACGACGTCGAGCTGGTCGCCCGGCTGTGCCCCACGGTGCACGTGCTCGCCGACGGCACGTTCGTGGCGTCCGGCCCGATGGGCGAACTCCTCGCCGCCACCGGGGACGACGCGCACCCCGCCGTCCGCGGCCTCGCCGAGGCCGCACCCCTGGCGGCGCAGCGCTTCCGCTGATCCTCACGTCCCGGTCCGAAGGAACCGGGCCCCGCCGCGACACGTTCACCGGTGACGACACCGGGGCGACCGTCGGCGCCTCGGCCACCGACCGACCGAGAGGACCCCGGTGGACGCGGACACCTGGTGGAACATCGCGCTCGTCCTGCTGTTCGTGCTCCTGGGCGGCGTGTTCGCCGGGACCGAGTTCGCGCTCGTCTCCCTGCGGGGCACACAGATCGACCAGCTCGAGCACAGCGGCTCGCGCGGCCGCCGGGTGGCCGGGATCGCGCGCGACCCGAACCGCTTCCTGGCCGCGGTGCAGATCGGCGTGACCGTGGCGGGATTCTTCTCCGCCGCGTACGGCGCGTCCACGCTGGCGCCCGACGTCGCCCCCGCGCTCGAGTCCCTCGGCCTCCCGGAGGGCGCCGCGGCGACGGCCGCGCTCGTCGGGCTCACCCTCGTCATCGCCTACCTCTCGCTCGTTCTCGGCGAGCTCGTGCCCAAGCGGATCGCACTGCAGCGCACCGCGCAGGTGGCGCTCGTCGTCGGCCCGCCGCTGGACCGCTTCGCGGTGCTCATGCGGCCCGTCATCTGGCTGCTGTCCCGCTCCACGGATGCCGTCGTGCGCCTGCTGGGCGGTGACCCGAGCCTGCGCTCGGAGGAGATCACGGAGCAGGAGCTGCGCGACCTCGTCGCCGCCCACCCGGGGCTGCACGAGGACGAGCGGCGCATCCTCTCGGACGTCTTCGCCGCGTCCGAACGCAGCCTCGGCGAGGTGATGCGGCCCCGCGGCGACGTCGTCTTCCTGCGGGCGGACCTGCCACTCACCGAGGCCGAGGAGCGCACGCGGGACCTGCCCTACTCGCGGTACCCCGTCACGGGCAGGGACGTCGACGACGTGCTCGGCTTCGTGCACGTGCGCGACCTCGCCCGCGGCGCTGGAACCCCCTCTGGGGGCCGGCGCACCGTGCGCGACGTGGCCCGGCCGGTGCTCGACCTGCCCGCGACCGGTCGGCTGCTGCCGACCCTCGCCGAGATGCAGCGCACCCGGACCCACCTCGCGCTCGTCGTCGACGAGTACGGCGGGACCGACGGGATCGTCACGCTCGAGGACCTCGTCGAGGAGCTCGTCGGCGACATCCGCGACGAGCACGACCCGCTCGCCGCGGTGCGCGTGGCGGGCACCTACGACGCCGGGCTCACGATCGAGGACTTCGCCCGGCTCACCGGCGTCGAGCTGCCGGACGGCCCCTACGAGACGGTCGCGGGCTACGTGCTCGCCCGGCTGGGGCGGCTGGCCGACGAGGGCGACACCGTCACGGTCGGCGGCGACCACCACGACGGGGACGACGGCCACGTCCTGCGCGTCACCTCCGTCGAGGACCGCCGCATCCGCGAGGTCCGCCTGGACTAAGTCACGCTACGACTCGGCGGACGGGGCGTGCCGCTGCAGGAACGCGAAGACGTCCGTGTCGTCGACACCCGGGAACGCGCCGCGCGGCAGGGCCGCGAGCACCTGCTGGTGCATGCGGGCGCTGGGCCAGGCGACGCCGTCCCATCGCTCCGCGAGCTCCGCGGGCGGGCGCTGGCAGCAGGCCGGGTCGGGGCAGGTGGAGGCGTGCCGCACCTGGGTGTCGCGGCCGCGGAACCACTTGGCGTGCGCGTACGGCACACCCACGGTGATGGAGAACTGCCGCCCGTCCGCCCCCGCGCCGGTCTGGACCGAGTCCCAGAAGGTGCCCGCCGGGGTGTCGGTGTACTGGTAGGACTCGGTGGCCCGGTCCCGGCGCGTGAACGCCTCGCGCCCCGCCCACCACCGGCACACGAGCTGCCCCTCGATGGCGCCCGTCACGTCCTGGGGCAGGGGCAGCCCGTCGTTGGCGTACCCGCGGAACAGGGCGCCGTCGTCGCCCACGCGCAGGAAGTGCAGCGGGATGCCGAGGTGCACGGTCGCGAGGTTGGTCAGGCGCATCGCCGCGGCCTCGTGCGTGACGCCGAACGCGTCCCGGAAGTCCTCGACCGCCAGGTCCTTCTCGCGCTTGCGCCGTTGAAGGAACTCCACCGCCACCGACTGCGGGATGAGGCAGCTCGCCGCGAAGTACGTGATCTCGACCCGCTGGCGCAGGAACTCGGCGTAGCTGCGGGGCCGCTCGTGCCCGAGCACGCGGTGCGCGATGGCCTGCAGCGCGAGGGAGCGCAGCCCGTGCCCGCCCGGGATGGAGGCCGGCGGCAGGTAGATCCGGCCGTTCCTGAGGTCGGTGACCGACCGCGCCGACCGCGGCAGGTCGTCCACGTGCAGGATGGTCAGGCCCAGCTGCTCGGCCATGCGCGCCACCGTGCGGTGCGTGAGCGCGCCCGCGCCCGCGTACCCGGCGCGGTGGGTCAGCTCCTCCCCGAGCGCCTCGATCTGCGGGAGATAGTTGTCCCGTTCCTGCCGCTCCTGGCGCAGCTCCGTGTTCGCGCGCCGCGCCTCCTCCGGGGTGGCGATCGCCTCCTCCTCACGCCGCGACAGCTCGGTGTGCAGGCCGACCAGCTGCTCCAGCACCGGCATCGGGAGCTTCTGGCTCGGCTTGACCGACGGGAGACCGAGCGCTCCGAACAGCGGTCCGCGCTGCGCGCGCTCCAGGGCGATCTCCAGCTCCGCGCGGCGCGACGGCGGCTCGTCGGCGAGCAGGTCGGGCACGGCCACGCCGACGACGTCGGCGATGGAGCGCAGCAGCGACAGGCGCGGCTCGCGCCGGCCGTTCTCCACGAGGGACAGCAGGCTCGGCGCCGAGCCCACCCGCTCCCCCAGCGCCTCGAGCGTGAGCCCGCGCGACGTGCGCGCGTGCCGGATGCGCCGGCCGAGGGTGATGAGGTCCGGGGAGTCCGCCCCGGCGGCGTCCTTGGCAGCCATGGTTTGACGTTACGTGAAGATCGGCGGATCTTCACGGCCGATGGAGTGGAAAGTCGCGTCGCCGAGGCGGGACGCTGGACGCAGCCCACCCGGCAGCGCACGCCGGGGCCTCGACGGACGGAGCACCCGATGACCTTCACCGCGAACCCGCGCCGCACGCGACTCGCGATCGCCGAGCTCGCGCCGGACGTCCTGGCCCCCAGCGCCCTCGCGCCCGCGGAGCACGCCGGCGCCGCGTCGTCGCGCGCCACCGCCCCGTCGCCGCGGGACCCGCGCGCCTGGGTCCGGAAGATCGCCGAGCTCACGCAGCCCGACGAGATCGTGTGGTGCGACGGCTCGGCCGCGGAGAAGCAGCGCCTGCTCGACCAGATGGTCGAGGCCGGCACGCTCGTCAAGCTCGACGAGGCGAAGCGGCCGAACTCCTACCTCGCCCGGTCGAACCCGTCCGACGTCGCCCGCGTCGAGTCGCGCACGTTCATCTGCTCGGAGCGCGAGGAGGACGCCGGCCCGACGAACAACTGGCGCGCGCCCGCAGCGATGCGCGCGGAGCTCGCCGACGTCTTCGCCGGATCGATGCGCGGCCGCACCATGTACGTGGTGCCGTTCTCCATGGGCCCCGTCGGCGGCCCGATCTCGCAGGTGGGCATCGAGATCACCGACTCGCCGTACGTCGTCGTCTCCATGCACGTCATGACGCGCGTGTCGCCGCAGGTCATGGACCTCATCGACGCCGGGCAGCAGTGGGTGCCGGCCGTGCACTCCGTCGGCGCCCCGCTGGCCGACGGCGAGGCGGACGTGCCGTGGCCGTGCAACGACACGAAGTACATCGTCCACTACCCCGAGACGCGCGAGATCTGGTCGTACGGCTCCGGCTACGGCGGCAACGCCCTGCTCGGCAAGAAGTGCTTCGCGCTGCGCATCGCCTCCGCGATGGCCCGCGACGAGGGCTGGCTCGCCGAGCACATGCTGCTCATCCGCGTGACGTCCCCGGAGGGCCGGCGGTACCACCTGGCCGCTGCGTTCCCCAGCGCCTGCGGCAAGACGAACCTCGCCATGCTGCGCCCGACCATCCCCGGCTGGACGGTCGAGACCCTCGGCGACGACATCGTGTGGATGCGCCCCGGCCCCGACGGGCGCCTGCGCGCCATCAACCCCGAGGCCGGGTTCTTCGGCGTCGCGCCGGGCACCGGCGTCGAGACCAACCCCACCGCCGTCGAGACCTTCATCCACGACGCGATCTTCACGAACGTGGCGCTGACCGACGACGGCGACGTGTGGTGGGAGGGCCTCACGGCAGAGCCGCCCGCGCATCTCGTCGACTGGCAGGGCAACGACTGGACGCCCGAGTCGGACACCCCCGCCGCGCACCCGAACTCCCGGTTCACGGTGTCGGCGGCGCAGTGCCCGTCCATCGCGGACACCTGGGAGGACCCGGCGGGCGTGCCGGTCGACGCGATCGTCTTCGGCGGTCGCCGCGCCACCAACGTGCCCCTCGTGACCCAGGCGACGAGCTGGGACCACGGCGTCTTCATGGGCGCCACGATCAGCTCCGAGCGCACGGCCGCGGCCGAGGGCACGGTGGGCGAGCTGCGTCGTGACCCGTTCGCGATGATGCCGTTCTGCGGCTACAACATGGCCGACCACTGGGCGCACTGGCTCGCGGTGGGCAAGGGGCTGGACGCCGACAAGCGGCCCAAGGTGTTCCAGGTGAACTGGTTCCGCAAGGGCGAGGACGGCGGCTTCCTGTGGCCCGGGTTCGGCGAGAACTCGCGCGTCGTCGAGTGGATCGTCACGCAGCTCGACCGGTCCCGCGGCCTGCGCACCGACGCCGGCGCCGTGCACTCCCCCGTCGGCCTGCTGCCCGCCCAGGGCGCGCTGCGCACGGACGGTCTCGACCTGTCCGACGACGACCTCGCCGCCCTCTTCGACGTCCCCGCGGAGGCGTGGCTCGCCGAGACGGCACTGACGGGCGAGTTCTTCGACACGTTCGGCGACCGCGTGCCCGACCAGCTCTGGGCCCAGCTCTCCCTGCTGCGCGAGCGGCTGGGCGCGCGCGACTGACCCCCAGACCC
>NZ_JBHVBO010000175.1:0-8574 GCF_042668085.1 Isoptericola sp. NPDC057391
AGGCGAAACAGGGCCACGCGCCCACCCACAACGTCAGGGCGGGTGACCGTCAGGCTGTCAGGCGGCGGTGTCGACGGCGACGCGGCCGTCGGCGAACGTCATGCCCTGCACGACCGTGCCCGGGTAGCGGGCGGCGAGCAGCCGCTGCACGTCCAGCGCGATGCGGGCGTCGGGGCGGATCTGGACCGAGCCGGCGGGCAGGCCCTTGGAGGACAGGACGGACTCGATGCGGCTCTTCGCGAGCCCGAGCAGCTTGTGCGCGGGCAGGCCGCCGGCGCTGGCGTCGACGGACAGCACGGCGACGCCGCCGTCGAAGGCCTCGACCCGCAGCCGCGACCGGACGGCGGGCACCAGCCGGGTGGCGAGCTTGAGCGGGCCGGGAAGGTTCTTCACCGCCCGGGCGTCGGCGACCACCTCGAGCTCGTCGCCGGCGCCGCCGACGGACGTGACGAAGCGGGGCAGGGTCCGGCCTCCCAGGAGGCCGAGCTCGTTCAGGGTCTCCGCGAGGGACATCTCGGTGCGCACGGCGCATACCGTACTGGACTTCGCGGAGGGCGTGGGACGCGTCACTCCCCGGGCGGGGAATAGAACGATTCGATAACCTGTTGCCACGGTCGACGACACCCCGAGGAGAAGGAGATCCGTGGCACCCGCGAGCGACGAACAAGCCCGGGAGCTCGACCGATGAGCGCCACCTTCTCCTCCCTGAAGTACACGAACTACCGCATCTGGTTCGCGGCAGCCCTCGTCGCCAACGTCGGCACGTGGATGCAGCGCATCGCCCAGGACTGGATCGTCCTCACCGACCTCAGTGACGACTCCGGCATCGCCGTCGGCCTCACCACGGCCCTGCAGTTCGTGCCGTTCCTGCTGCTGTCCCCGTGGGCGGGCGTGCTCGCCGACCGGCTGCCGCGCCGTCGTCTCCTCATGGCCACCCAGGGCGGGATGGGCGTGCTGGCCCTCGCCCTGGGCGCGCTCGTGCTCTCCGGGCGGGCGGAGCTGTGGCACGTCTACGTCTTCGCGCTCCTGCTCGGCGTCGTGTCCGCGCTGGACAACCCCGCGCGCCAGACCTTCGTCGCCGACATGGTGCCGGCCTCCAAGCTGCCCAACGCCGTCGGGCTGAACAGCGCGTCGTTCAACGCCGCGCGCCTCATCGGTCCGGGCGTGGCCGGGCTGCTCATCGCGGCCGTCGGCGCCGGCTGGGTGTTCATGATCAACGGCGTGACCTTCGGGGCGACGATCGCCGCCCTGGCCCTCATGCGGGTGCGCGAGCTGCGGCCGCAGCCGGCCGCGCCGCGCGCCAAGGGGCAGATCCGCGAGGGCGTGCGCTACGTGCGCCGGCGCTCCGACATCGTCGTGATCATGGTCGTGATGTTCGTCGTCTCGACGTTCGGCCTGAACTTCCAGCTCACCTCCGCGCTCATGGCGCGCGTCGAGTTCGGCCGCGGCGCGAGCGAGTACGGCATCCTCGGCTCGGTGCTGGCGATCGGCTCCCTCGCCGGGGCGCTGCTCGCCGCCCGCCGGGACCGCCCCCGCGTGCGCCTGGTGATCGGCTCGGCGTTCGCGTTCGCGGTCACGACGGCGGTGCTCGGGCTCATGCCCACCTACTCGTCGTTCGTGCTCGCGTGCATCCCCGTAGGGCTCGCGTCGCTCACGATGATGACGGCGGCCAACAGCGCGCTGCAGGTCTCGACCGACCCCGTGATGCGCGGCCGGGTCATGGCGCTCTACGTGATGATCTTCCAGGGCGCGACGCCGATCGGGTCGCCGATCGTCGGCTGGATCGGCGAGGCCTGGGGCCCCCGCTGGTCGATCCTCGTGGGCTCGATCGCCACGTTCCTCGTCGCCGCCGGCGCCACCGTCTGGGCGGTGCGGCGCTGGCACCTGCGGGTGCGCTACCGCGTGCTGTCCCGCCCCCACCTCGAGGTGGTCTACCTCGACCGCGAGGTGCTGGAGGGCGTCACCACGCGCGACGGCGTGCGGCGCGAGCTGAGCCGCGCCGACGCCGAGCGCGTGCCGACGACGGCCTGACCGCCCTCGGCCGCGGCCGCGCGACTCTCAGTGCCGGTGCGTGGCCGGCTCGCGCCGGGAGCCGCGCCGCGTGACCGGCGTGACGCCGTTCGCCTGCCGACGCATCCGTGCCTCGAACTCCTGCTGGTCGCGCATCTCCTCCTCGTTCGGCCACATCAGGACGACGAAGATGAGCGCGACGGTGAGCGCCGCGATGCCGAGGATGAGCGGGCCGAGCAGGTCGATGGCGGTGGTGCCGCTCGTGGGCACCCCCGGCTCCCCGGTGATCGTCAGCGCCGCCATGCCGGTGTAGTGCATGCCGCTGACGGCGATGCCCATGATGAGCGCCGCGCCGAGCGTGGCGGCGCGGCCGCGCACGTTCACGCTGAGCCAGAGTGCCGCCGTCGCCGCGACGATCGCGATGAGCACGGAGAGCCCCACCACGGGCAGCGAGAACTCCATGTGGCCGGTCATGCGCATGGCGGCGATGCCCATGTAGTGCATCGCGGCCACGCCGAGCCCGGCGACGACGCCGCCGGAGACCAGCCACAGGGGACGGTCGCCCGCGAAGCCGACCAGGAACAGGCCGATCGCGACGACGACCACGGCCACGAGGGCGCTGAGGATCGTCTGCGGGACGTCGTAGTTGATCGGCATGTCGGTGACCGTGAAGCCGAGCATGGCGATGAAGTGCATGACCCAGACGCCCGTGCCGCCGATGGCGACGGAGGCCACCAGCAGCCAGGCGGCGCGGGTCTTCGTGTCCGTCGCGGCCCGGGCCCGCGAGGTCGCGGACAGCCCGGTGGCCGCCCCGAGGCACGACGCGACGTACGCGAGCAGCGGGGTGATCAGCCCGTAGGTGAAGTGGTGCATCTCCGGCATTCGGAGCCTCCCGGCAACGTCGCCCGTCTGTGACGAGGCGGCACGTTATCAGCCCGTGACCTTATGGGTGAAAAGTACCCCTTGACCTGGGACGATGCGCCGAGCTGCCGGGAGGAGCGACGGCGGTCGCGTCAGCCGAGCTGCGCCACCACGTGGTCGACGCACGCCGTGAGCGCCCGGACGTCGTCGGGCTCGACGGCGGGGAAGACGCCCACACGCAGCTGGTTGCGGCCGAGCTTGCGGTACGGGAACACGTCGACCACGCCGTTCTCCCGCAGCACGCGCACGACGGCGGCGGCGTCGATCGCGTCGTCCAGGTCGATCGTCGCCACGACCGTGGACCGCTCGGCGGGGTCGGCGACGAACGGCGTCGCCCAGTCGCGCGCGTCCGCCCAGTCGTAGAGCACGCCCGCGGACTCCGCGGTGCGCGCGCTCGACCACGCGAGGCCGCCCTGCTCGAGGAGCCACTCGACCTGCTCGGCGAGCAGCACCAGCGTCGCGACGGCCGGCGTGTTCAGCGTCTGGTCGAGGCGCGAGTTGGTCAGCGCGGTCGTCAGGGACAGGAACTCCGGTACCCACCGCCCGGTGGTGGTCCCGGCGGACGCCTCCACCCGCTCGGCGCGCTCGACGGCGGCGGGCGAGCAGACGGCGAGCCACAGGCCGCCGTCGGCCGCGAAGACCTTCTGCGGGGCGAAGTAGTAGACGTCGGTGTCGGCGACGTCCACGGGCAGCGCGCCCGCGCCCGACGTCGCGTCCACGAGGAGCAGTGCCCCCTCGGCGCGCGCGCCCGGCACCTGGCGCACCGGCGCCATCGCTCCCGTCGAGGTCTCGTTGTGCGGCGTCGCGTACACGTCGACGCCGTCGACCGGCGTGAGGTGCGCCACGGTGCCGGGCTCGGCCGACACCACGTCCGGGTCGGCGAGGAAGGGCGCGCGCGTCGTCGCCGCGGCGAACTTCCCGCCGAACTCTCCGAACACGGCGTGCTGCGCGCGGCGCTCGACGAGGCACGCGGCGGCGACCTCCCAGAACGCCGAGGAGCCGCCGTTGCCGAGCGCCACCTCGTACCCGTCGGGCAGCGCGAACAGCTCGCCGAGGCCCGTGCGCACGCGCCGCACCAGGTCCTTCACCGCCGGCTGCCGGTGCGACGTCCCCAGCACCAGGGCCGCCGGGTCGCCCGCCGCGGCCAGCGCGGCGACCTGGGCGGGGCGCACCTTGGACGGGCCGGAGCCGAACCGGCCGTCGGACGGCAGGAGCGACGCGGGGATGACCACGCTCGGGTGGATCGGACGGCTCGGGTGGCTCGACGCAGCGGGCATGGTGTCTCCGGTTCCGGGCGAGGGGGAGCGGTCGTCGGTGGGGCAGGGCAGGATGTCTCGCCGGGAGCGCGCACGGCGGCGCCGCGCGACCCCGCCTGCGCCCACGCGTGCGAATAGACTAGGCCGCGCCGAAAGACGGGAGTGGACGTGACCGACCTGATCGACACCACCGAGATGTACCTCAAGACGATCTACGAGCTCGGTGAGGAGGGCATCCCGCCGCTCCGCGCCCGTATCGCGGAGCGACTGGGGCACTCCGGGCCGACGGTGTCGCAGACGGTGGCGCGCATGGAGCGCGACGGTCTCGTCGTCGTGACGGGCGACCGGCACCTGGAGCTCACCGAGGCCGGGCAGGCCAAGGCCACCCGCGTGATGCGCAAGCACCGGCTCGCCGAGCGGCTCCTCACCGACGTCATCAAGCTCGACTGGGAGCACGTGCACACCGAGGCGTGCCGCTGGGAGCACGTGATGAGCGACCTCGTCGAGAAGCGCCTCGTCACCCTGCTCGACCACCCCCACGCCGACCCGTACGGCAACCCGATC
The DNA here is from genome assembly GCF_042668085.1 of Isoptericola sp. NPDC057391. Lineage (NCBI taxonomy): Bacteria > Bacillati > Actinomycetota > Actinomycetes > Micrococcales > Promicromonosporaceae > Isoptericola > Isoptericola sp. NPDC057391. The sequence goes on from NZ_JBHVBO010000175.1 coordinate 4,752, forward strand.
CCGGGGCTGTCGGAGCTGGGGGAGCAGTACCAGGACGTGCCGTTCCTCGAGGGCGTGCAGTCCCTACCGGGCGTGCTCGAGGCGCGTCGGGCGAAGGGCCTGACGGACGGCGACGGCGTCGAGCTGGTGCTCCAGCGGATCGCCGAGCCGCTCCAGGTGGACATCGAGCTGCTGGCGCGGCTCGCGGAGTCCGGTCTCGTGCCCGGGGCGCAGATCGTCGCGCGCACGGTCGGCGTCGACGTGGCGGTGGAGGTCGAGGGGTCCGGCATCGTGCTCGACCTGCCCGAGGAGCTGGCGAAGCACCTGTTCGTCGCGAGCCGCTGACCTGCGGTCCGGCTCCGGCCACGGGCGGGCACGCCACATCGTGACCGCAGCGTGACATCGCCCGGGGTTGTCCGGTACGGTCGGGGCGCTCGCCGGAGTTCATCCTGCGGGCGCTCGACCGGACGCCGAACCCTGCCACCGGCCGAGCTCCACGGACATCCGCACGGCAGGAGCGGGGGACCCACTTCGGGCGTCGGTGACGACGTCCTCGGGGTGAAGCCGGACGGGCCCGGTCACGGGCACGGAAGGCCGGGTGTTTCTCCCACCCGAACCCGACAGCTGACCTCGCAGGCGACAGGAGAGGTAGACACGTGAGCGCACGCACGAACCACGGCCGGCACCGCGCCGCCCGTCGTCCGATCGCCCTCGCCCCGTCCGGCTCGGCCGGCCGTCGCGCGGCCGTCGTCGCCGCCGCCGGTGGTCTGCTGGTCTCGACCTTCGCCAGCGCCAGCGCCGCGCAGGCCGCCCCGGTCGACACCGACGCCGCCAAGAAGCTCAGCACCGTCGACCTCGGTGCCCTGACCGACCAGGCTCGCGAGGCCCTCGAGGCCGCCCCGGTCGTCACCGTCGACGCCAAGGCCAAGGTCGACGTCGAGAAGGTCACCGCGAAGATCGCGGCCAACGCCGAGATCACCCCGGCGCCCGAGCCGGAGCCGGAGCCCGTCGTCGAGGAGGTCGTCGAGACGGCTTCCGCCGACGAGTCCTCCGACGAGTCGTCGTCCCGCTCCTCGGAGACGGCGTCCCGCTCCGACGAGCGCGAGGCCGTCGAGGTGCCGGCCTCCGCGAACGGCTCCGCGATCGTCTCGATCGCGATGCGCTACGTGGGCGTCCCGTACGTCACCGGCGGCAGCAGCCCGTCCGGCTTCGACTGCTCCGGCCTGACGCAGTACGTCTACGCGCAGGCCGGCATCAGCCTGCCCCGCACGACGTCCGAGCAGCGCTACGCCGGCACGGTCGTCTCGGCCTCCGAGGCGCAGCCGGGCGACCTGGTCTGGACCCCGGGCCACGTCGCGATCTACGCCGGCGACGGCATGCAGATCGACGCCCCGAAGCCGGGCGACGTCGTCAAGTACCGCTCCATCTGGCAGTCGAACCCCACGTTCATCCGCGTCGGCTGAGTCCGTCCGACGCGTCACCCGGAGCCCCGTCGCGCCCTCGCGCGGCGGGGTTTCGTCGTGCGCAGGGAAACCGGTTCGACCTGGGTGAATGTGACGTACAGCACGCCGTCCACAGGCGCTGTGATCGAAACGTGACATCGCCTGGCGTGTCCGCTACGGTGTCAACCACTCGGCGGGAGATCCGCCGGGTCTCGACCGGAACGCCGAGCCCTGCAGCCGGTCGGGGACCTTGACCGCACGCAGGGGCGGGGGACCCAATTTCGGGCGCTGATCCATGGCGTCCTTGGGGTGAAGTCGCACGGACCTGGTCCGTGAGGCCGGGTGTTTCTCCCACCCGAACCCGACAGCTGACCTCGTAGGCGACAGGAGAGGGAACACGTGAACGCACGTACCACGCGCGCCCGGCACCGTGCCGCGCGCCGTCCGCTCGGCGGGCTGGTCCAGAGCGTCAGCTCCTCGGTGACCGGCCGTCGCGCCGTCGTCGCCGCTGCTGCCGGCGGCCTGCTCGTCTCGACCTTCGCCAGCGCGAGCGCCGCCCAGGCGGCCCCGGTCGACACGGACTCGGCGAAGAAGCTCAGCACCGTCGACCTGGGCGCCCTGAGCGACCAGGCCCGCGAGGCGCTCGAGGCGGCTCCGGTCGTCACGGTCGAGTCCAAGGCCAAGGTCGACATGGAGACCATCAACAAGAAGATCGCGGCCAAGGCCGAGATCACCCCGGCGCCCGAGCCGGAGCCCGAGCCCGAGCCGGAGCCCGTCGTCGAGGAGGAGAGCACCGAGCGCTCCACCGAGACCGTCTCCCGCTCCGCGGAGCGCACCGAGGCGCCGGCGGCGGCCGAGACGTCGTCGAACTCGTCGCTCGGCCAGCAGGCCGTCTCGATCGCGATGCGCTACATCGGGACGCCCTACGTCGTCGGTGGCGCCAGCCCGTCGGGCTTCGACTGCTCCGGCCTCACGTCGTACGTCTACGGCCAGCTCGGCGTGGACCTGCCGCGCACCTCGTCGGACCAGCGCTACGCCGGCACGGAGATCCCGTTCTCCGAGCTGCAGCCGGGCGACCTCATCTGGAGCCCCGGCCACATCAGCATCTACGCGGGTGACGGGATGGTCGTCGAGGCCTCGCGCCCGATCAACTGGGAGACCGGCTACCACAAGATGTGGCAGTCCGAGTCGGACTCCGTCGCGATGCGCGTCTTCTGACGCGGCGCGGCCGGCAGGCCGTACCCGACCTCGTCGACCCCCGTGCTCCCGAGCACGGGGGTCGACCTGTCTGGGGGCCGCTTTGCTGTGCCTTGCGCGATCCTTTCGCTAGGCTTGAACCAGGCGCCCTCGACGACGAGGGCGGGCTCCTCGCCAGCGGACAGGAGGCGCGAGATGACACGGCCTGAGGTCGTCCTGGTAGGTGTCGACGGGTCTGCAGCCAGCCTGCACGCCCTCGACTGGGCTGCCGCGTACGCGCGGCGTGTGGGGTGGGGGCTGCACGTGGTGTGTTCCTACTCGTTGCCGTCGTTCACGGCCGCGTCCCTCGACGGCGGGTACGCCGCCCTGGACGACACCGCGATCCAGGAGGGTGCCAAGGCGGTCCTCGCCGAGGCGGAGGAGCGTGTCGCCGCCAGTGGGGTGCCCGTGACCGGCACCGTCGCGACGGGGGACGCCGCCGGCGTGCTCGTCGAGATGTCGCGGGAGCACGCGCTCGCCGTCGTGGGCACCCGGGGCAAGGGAGGGTTCACCGAGCGGCTGCTCGGCACCGTCTCCTCGGCCCTGCCGGCGCACGCGCACTGCCCCACGGTGGTGGTGCCGTACCGCGGCGACGGCGGCGGCAGCACGGACGCCGCGGAGCGCCGCGACGGGGACGTGGTGCACGAGGTGCGCCGCATCGTCGTGGGGGTCGACGGGTCGCCGTCGGCCGAGGTCGCGCTGAAGCACGCCGTCGCGCAGGCGAAGGCGTGGGACGCGGAGCTCGTCGCCGTCGCCGGCGTGCCGCTCGGCGGCGGGGCGGGGATCCTGGCCTGGCTGCCGTCGCAGATCGACCACGAGACCGTCCTGGCGGACGTCAAGGCCGGCCTCGACGTCACCGTGGACCGCGCCCAGGCGGCGAACCCGGGCGTGACGATCAAGCGGCACGTGCTCGACGGCACGGGCGCCGAGCTGCTCACCGAGTTCTCCACCGGGGCCGACCTCGTCGTGGTCGGCTCCCGAGGCCGCGGCGGCTTCCGTGGCCTGCTGCTCGGCTCCACCAGCCAGGCGGTGCTGCACCACTCCGCCTGCCCCGTGCTGGTCGTGACGCGCAAGTGCGACGAGGAGCTCGACCAGGACGACGCCTCGACGACCGCCGCCTGACGTTGTGGGTGTGATCGTGGCCCTGTTTCGACACGAAACAGGGC
>NZ_JBHVBO010000176.1:0-8571 GCF_042668085.1 Isoptericola sp. NPDC057391
GCCCCAGGGGGCCCTCCACTTCGGGACTTCTACGACCCGGCGAAGAACGCCCCTCCCGCCTGCTCTGCTGTCATCTTGCGGCCTTTGATGCTCGACGACGACGCGACCCTCGCTACAGCGTCGTCCGCCATGCAGTTCGAGGTAGCGGCACGCCGCGTTTGGTCGGGGTGAGCGCGCGCTCCCTCGTGGTGGGGGATCTGCTGGTGCTGTACCCCGACCGGGGCGCCGTCCCCGCCGCTACCTGCCGCCGTCGAGCTGGTGTCGCTGCCGGGAGCCGGTCACCCTCCTGCTGACGCCCGAGCCACTGTCGCCGTCGAGCACGAGCCGATTCCAGCGGGCGGCCCCGCGACCCTCTCCTGGTCCGGCCAGGGACCGTACGACGCGCTGCGCGCCGTCACCACCGTCGTCGAGAGCGTTTGAGGTAGCGACGCGCGAGACGGTGCAGGAGCGGGTGGGGACGAGGTCCTTCGCCAGGTCGTAGAAGTCCCGAAGTGGAGGGCCCCCTGGGGCCCGTGAACGCGACCTGGCGAAGGACCTCGTCCCCACCCGCGGCCGCAACCTGGAGGAAGCGACCGACACCACAGATCAGCCGGCGAACTCCACCAGAAGTTCGACCTCGACAGGAGCGTCGAGCGGAAGCACCGCGACCCCCACGGCAGAGCGCGCGTGCACGCCCGCGTCGCCGAAGATGTCGCCCAGGACGTTCGACGCGCCGTTGATGACGCCGGGCTGGCCGGTGAAGGACGGGTCGGAGGCGACGAAGCCCGTCACCTTGACGACGCGCGCGCCGTCGAGCGTGCCGACCAACGACCGGACGGCGGCGAGGCCGTTGAGCGCGCAGGTGCGCGCCAGGTCGGTGGCGGCGTCGGGAGAGACGAGGCCGTCCCCCTCCCCCACCTTGCCGGTGACCGACAGCTTGCCGTCGACGAACGGCAGCTGGCCGGCGGTGTAGACGTAGTTCCCGGAGCGGACGGCGGGGACGTAGCTCGCGACGGGCGCGGCGACGTCGGGCAGGGAGATGCCGAGCTCGGCGAGGCGTGCCTCGGGCGAGGCGGCGTCGGTGGTGCTCATCACTGACCGCCGGAGGGCCGCTTGAGGTAGGCGACCAGGTTGGTGCTGTCGGGGCCGGGGACGACCTGGACGAGCTCCCACCCGTCGGCCCCCCATTGGTCGAGGATCGCCTTGGTGTTGTGGATCAGCAGGGGGATGGTCGCGTACTCCCACGTGGTAGCCATGCCGCGATCGTAACCAGCGACCGCTCCTGCCGCCGTCCCCTCGCTCCCACGACGGGTCCACACGATCTGCACAGCGGGACCGGCGTCGTGGCCGTGCCGCCTCAGGCACAGCCCGTACCCTGGTGGGCATGGCCAAATCCGACCCTCGCCGCATCACGCGCACGATGCCGGCGACGCAGCTCGTCGCCCTGCTGCTCGCGTTCGTCCTGGCGGCCGGTGTCGGCGGCGTGCTCGCCGCCGGGCTGGTCATCCCCGCGGTCGCGGGCGTGAACGCGGCAGCGGACAGCACCGTCGAGATCTACGACGAGGTGCCGGCGGAGCTGGAGCCGCGGCCGATGTCGCAGCAGTCGCGCATCTACGCCGCCAACGGGAAGCTGCTCGCCACGTTCTACGCGCAGAACCGCATCGTGGTGCCGCTGGAGGAGATCTCCGAGCCGATGCAGCACGCGGTGATCGCCATCGAGGACGAGCGCTTCTACGAGCACGGCGGCATCGACGTGCAGGGCATGACGCGCGCGCTGGCCAACAACGTGGCCGGCCACGCCACGCAGGGTGCGTCGACGCTGACGCAGCAGTACGTGAAGAACATGCTCATCGACCAGGCGCTGCAGGACGGCGACCAGTTCGGCGTCATCAAGGCGAGCGAGGACTCGATCTCCCGCAAGCTCACCGAGGCGAAGATGGCCATCTCCCTCGAGAAGACGATGAGCAAGGACGAGGTGCTGCAGGGCTACCTCAACGCCGCGCAGTTCGGCTCGCGCAGCATCTACGGCGTCGAGGCCGCGGCCCGCTACTACTTCGACAAGCACGCCTCGGAGCTGAGCGTCGTCGAGGCCGCCACGATCGCCGGCATCACCAAGTCGCCGAGCCGCTTCGACCCCACGGTGAACCCGGAGGAGGCCAAGGAGCGCCGCGACCTGGTGCTGCAGAACATGTGGAAGCTCGGGTACATCTCCACCGAGGAGCGCGACGAGGCGAAGGCCGCGTCGATCAAGAAGACGCTCGACGTCAACCCGACGGAGATCGGGTGCGCCGCCGCCGGCGACGCCGCGTTCTTCTGCGACTACGTCACCAAGGAGATCGTCAACAACCCCGTGTTCGGCGAGACCAAGGCGGAGCGTCAGCAGCTGCTGTACCGCGGCGGCCTCGAGATCCACACCACGCTGGACCCGAAGAAGCAGAAGGCGGCCGCCAAGTCCGTCAAGGACGCCGTCCCCGCGGGCGACTCGAGCGGCCTGCAGTCGGCGATCGCCTCCGTCGAGCCCGGCACGGGCAAGATCATCGCGATGGCGCAGAACATCCCGTACACGCCGGCCGAGGGCGGGAAGAACACGACCCGCGTGAACTACGCGGCGGACCCGACGCACGGTGCGTCGCGCGGCTTCCAGGTCGGCTCGAACTTCAAGCCGATCGTGCTCGCCGAGTGGCTCAAGGAGGGCCACACGCTGAGCGAGCGCGTGAACGCGACGAAGGTGGCGCGCTGGCCGCAGAACTTCCAGACGCCGTGCGTGGGCCAGCTGGGCGCGGCCGAGCCGTGGGCTCCCGCGAACTCGGAGGGCGTCGAGGTCGGCTACATCTCCGCGCTCGAGGCGACGTACGAGTCGGTCAACACGGCGTACGCGGCGATGGGCTACCAGCTCAACCTCTGCGACCTGCGCGACACGGCCTGGGACATGGGCTTCCGCCCGACCAACTCCAGCGACGGCAAGGTCACCTCGCCCGAGAAGGAGGACATCGACATCTTCGCGCCGATGATCATCGGCACGCAGGAGTCGACGCCGCTGTACATGGCCGCCATGTACGCCACGCTCGCCAGCGGCGGCACGTACTGCTCGCCGGTCGCGATCACCAGCGTCAGCGGCCCCGGCGGCAAGGAGTACGACGTCCCGGACGCGAACTGCGACAAGAACGCCCTCCCGGAGAACGTCGCGAACACGGTCGTGTACGCGATGGAGAAGGTCTTCTCCGGGACGGGCACGGCGCGCCAGCTGGGCGGGCTGGCCGACGGTCGCCCGGTCGCCGGCAAGACCGGTACCTCCCAGCTGTCGGCCCAGACGTGGTTCACCGGCTTCACCCCGAACCTGTCCACGTCGGTGTGGGTCGGCAACGCCGACAAGCCGAACGAGGACCACACCAGCGGCAACGTGGTGAACGGTCAGTACCACCGCATCCTGTACGGCTCCACGATCGCCGCCCCCGCCTGGAAGCAGTACATGGACCAGGCCGTCAGCGACCTGCCCGTCAAGGACTTCGGTGCGCCGGACCCGTCGATGGTCGGTGTGTCGGCCCCGCCGCCGAGCACGCCTGACGACGGCGGGGACGACTCGTCCGACGAGGGTGACGGCGGCGACGACCAGGGCGACGACGACGGCGACAAGCCCAAGGACGACGGGGGCAACGACCGCGGCGGCAACGGCAACGGCAACGGCAACGGCCGTGCCGACGCGGAGGCCGCCTGGGACGCCGTCCAGAACGGTGACTGGGAGTCGCTCGGCGACGCGTGGGGCGACAACTGACCCCCGGCTGGCAGGTCGCGGGCGGGCTCGTCGCCGCCGGCGTCGCGGGCCTCGGCTACGCCCACCTGGAGACCAAGCTGTTCACGGTCCGCCGGGCCACGGTGCCGGTGCTGCCCGCGGGCGAGCCCGACCTGCGGGTGCTGCACGTGTCCGACCTGCACCTCACGCCGTCGCAGGGCCGCAAGATCGCCTGGGTGCAGTCGCTGGCGGAGTACGAGCCGCACCTCGTGGTGAACACGGGTGACAACCTGGCCCACCGCGACGCCCTCGGCCCGCTGCTCGAGGCGCTCACCCCCCTGCTCACGACCGCGCCCGGCGCGTTCGTCATGGGGTCGAACGACTACTACGCCCCCGTGCCGAAGAACCCGGCGCGGTACCTGAAGCGTGACACCCGCATCGTGCACACGCGCCCGGCCGAGCTGCCGTCCGAGGAGCTGGCCGGCGCGATGGTCGCCGCCGGCTGGCGAGACCTCGGCAACCGGCGCGACACGGTCGAGGCCGACGGTCGCCTCCTGTCCCTCGTGGGCGTGGACGACCCGCACCTCGACCGTGACGACTTCCCGCCGCCGTCGGCCCCGGCCGACGGTGCGCCGGACGACGCGGTGCTGCACCTCGGCGTCACGCACGCCCCGTACCGGCGCGTCCTGGACCGGATGCACGCCGACGGCGCGGACGTCGTCCTCGCCGGTCACACGCACGGCGGGCAGCTGCGTCTGCCGGGCGTCGGCGCGCTCGTCACGAACTGCGACATCGACCGGCGACGGGCCAGCGGCCTGCACGGCTGGCCCGGTCCGCGGCCCGACGAGGTGGGCGGCGCGGGCTCCGCGTGGCTGCACGTGTCCGCCGGCGCGGGCACCTCGCCGTACGCCCCGGTGCGGTTCGCGTGCCGCCCGGAGGCGACGTTGCTCACGTTCACCGCCCGGTAGCCGGATCTCGTTTTCGTCCAGGCCGGATCGTCGGCTATTCTGGGCAGGCTTCCGCACGAGGACGACCGTCCTGAGGCGTGGGAGCAAGTCCTTCGGGGTGTGGCGCAGCTTGGTAGCGCGCTTCGTTCGGGACGAAGAGGTCGCAGGTTCAAATCCTGTCACCCCGACCAGCCGAGAGGCCCTCTGATCAGCGGAAACGCTGGCCAGGGGGCCTCTCGTCGTCTCCCGGCCGAGAGGCCGTTGCCCAGACGGTCGCCAGCAGCGAGGAACTGTGGCACCGTCGGCCTCGGCAGCCCTCGTCCCCGCTGGTCAGGAGTCACCATGCCCGCGTCGTCCACCGCACCTGTCGTCGTCGTCGGAGGGGGCCTGGCCGCCGCCCGGGCCGTGGAGTCCGTCCGCGAGCAGGACCCGGACGTCGACCTCGTCGTGGTCACCAACGAGGGGCACCGCCCGTACGAGCGCCCGCCGCTGTCGAAGGACTACCTGCGGGGCCAGGCGGAGCCCGACGTCATCTACCCGCTCCCGGCCGGCTGGTGGGACGACCACGCCATCGACCTGCGCACCCTGACCACCGTCGTCGACCTCGCCCCCGGCGACCACGAGGTGACGTTCGCCGACGGCTCCACGCTCGGCTACTCGACGCTGCTGCTCGCGACCGGCTCGACCCCGCGCGCGCTCCAGGTGGCGGGGCGCAGCCTCATCGGCGTGCACACCCTCCGCACGGTCGACGACGCGGACCTGCTCGCCGGGCTGCTCCTGCCCGCGTCGCTCGAGGGCGAGGGCAAGGTGGTCGTCGTCGGGGACGGCTGGATCGGCACCGAGGTCGCCGCGTCCGCACGGATGCTCGGCCTGGACGTGTGCCTCGTCGGCCAGACCGAGCACCCCCTGCAGGCCACGCTCGGACCCGAGCTGGGCTCCCTGTACGGGAAGCTGCACCACGACCGCGGCGTCCTGCGCCACCGGGGCGACGTCGTCACGTTCACCGGCGAGTCCGGGCGCGTCAACGGGGTCGAGCTCGCCGACGGCACCCACCTGGAGGCCGACCTCGTGGTGATGGGCGTGGGCGTGACCCCCAACGTCGGCATCGCGTCGGCCGCGGGGATCGAGCTGCGCTCGCGAGACCTCGGCGGCGGGATCGCCGTCGACGGCACGCTGCGCACCTCCGCCCCCGACGTCTTCGCCGCCGGCGACATCGCGTCCGTCCCGTCGCCGCACTACGGCCGCCCGCTGCGCGTGGAGCACTGGGCCGTGGCGCAGGACACCGGCGCGCACGCCGGCCGCGCCATGCTCGGCGACGACGCCGCCTACGACGTCCTGCCCTACTTCTTCAGCGACCAGTACGACGTCGGGATGGAGTACAAGGGGTTCGTCGACCCCCGCGCGGGCGACACCGAGGTCGTGATCAGCGGCTCGACCGACGACCGCGAGCTCGTCGCGTTCTGGCTGCGCGACGGCGAGGTGCAGGCCGGCATGGCCGTCAACGTGTGGGACCGCATGGACGACGTCGAGGAGCTCATCCGCTCCCGCCGCCGGGTCCCCCGCGCCGAGCTGGAGGCGTTCACGGGCTGACCGTCGCCGGGCCGACGGCCGGGCGGCCGAGGGCGCGCACCCGCCAGCCGGCGGCGGCCCAGCGGTCGGCGTCGAGGGCGTTGCGACCGTCGACGACGACGCGGCGCGCGGGCTCGAGCGCGGCCGGGTCGAGGTCCCGGAACTCCTGCCACTCGGTGAGGTGCAGCACCAGGTCGGCGCCGGTGACGGCGTCCTCCACGGTGTCGGCGTAGCCCAGCGTCGGGAACGTGCGGGCGGCGGTGGCGTTGGCGCGCGGGTCGAACACGCGCACGTGCGCGCCCTGCAGCTGCAGCTGGGCGGCGACGTTGAGGGCGGGCGAGTCGCGCACGTCGTCGGTGCCGGGCTTGAACGCCGCGCCCAGGACGGCGATGCGCCGCCCGAGCACGCTGCCGCCGCACTCCTCGACGGCGAGCGCGACGGCACGCGACCGGCGCCGCATGTTGATGGTGTCGACCTCGCGCAGGAACGTCAGCGCCTGGTCGACGCCGAGCTCGCCGGCGCGGGCCATGAGCGCGCGGATGTCCTTGGGCAGGCAACCGCCGCCGAAGCCGAGGCCCGCGCTCAGGAACTGGTGCCCGATGCGGGCGTCGTGCCCGATGGCGTCGGTGAGCGCGACGACGTCGCCGCCGGCCGCGTCGCACAGCTCGGCGATCGCGTTGGCGAACGAGATCTTCGTGGCCAGGAACGCGTTCGCGGCGACCTTGACCAGCTCGGACGTGGCGAGGTCGGTGACGAGGAACGGCACCCCGGCGTCGACGACCGGCGCGTACAGCTCGCGCAGCGCCTTCTCGTGCCGCGGGTCGGTGACGCCGACGACGATGCGGTCGGGCCGCAGCGTGTCCTCGACGGCGCGGCCCTCGCGCAGGAACTCCGGGTTCCATGCCACGCCCACCTCGACGCCCGCCGGCGCGAGGTCGTCGGCGAGGGCCCGCAGCCCGGCGGCGGTGCCCACGGGGACGGTGGACTTGCCCACGAGCAGCGCGTCGCCGCGCAGGTGCGGCACCAGCGCGGACACGGCCGCGGTGACGTGGCTCGTGTCGGCGGCCATCGAGTCGCGGCGCTGCGGCGTGCCGACGCACACGAAGTGCAGGTCGGCGAACGCGGCCGCCTCGGCCGGGTCGGTCGTGAACCGCAGTCGCCCGGCGGCGGTGTGCCGCTCGACGAGCTCCGCCAGCCCGGGCTCGTAGAACGGCAGCCGCCCGGCGGCCAGGTCGGCGATCTTCGCCGGGTCGGTGTCGAGGCCGAGCACGTCGTAGCCCAGCTCGGCCAGGCACGCGGCGTGCGTGGCGCCCAGGTAGCCCGTGCCGATCACGGTGACGCGCAGCGCGTCCCGCCCGGAGGCCGCCACGGCGTCGGCAGCGGTGTCGACAGCGGTGTCGGCGTCGACGGGGCTGGTGGTCGTGGTGGCGTGCGTCATCGGTCCTCCAGGGTGAGCAGGGTGGGCTCGAACGGCAGGGGCCGGTCGAGGTCGGTCAGCAGCGCGCCGGGCACGTCCCCGGGCGCCGGTCGGAAGGCGTACACCGCGGCGAGCCGCGCCCGGGCGGCGACGGCCCACGCGTGCAGAGCGCCGGCATCGGGCACGTCGCCGTAGCCGTCGACGACGGCGCGGGCCACGCGGGCGGCCCGCTCGGGCGGGCAGACGCCCTGGTGGGCGCGCAGCTCGAGGTGCACGAGCAGGTTGGCCAGGTCGAGCGCCGGGTGCGCGACGGCGGCGAGGTCCAGGTCGAGCAGGCCCACGCGCACTCCCCCGTCGGGCTCTGTGTCGACGAGCAGCTGCTTGTCGTGCAGGTCGCGGTGCGTGAGCACCGGCCGCGCCGCGGGCAGGGCCGCCAGCGCGGCGCGCACCCGCCGGACGACGGCGTCCGCGTCGGCCGTCGTCGTCGCGCCGTGGGCGGCGGCCAGCCCCCACCACCGGGCGACGACCGCGACCTCGGCGTCGGCGTCGTGCTCCGCGACACCCGACGGCGGCTCGTCCTGCAGCCGCCGCAGCCCGCGCCCGATCGCCCGGCCCGCGGCGTCGAGCACAGGGTCGAGCACGGCGTCGGGCGTGGCCGGGTCGCGCAGCAGCTCGTGCAGGGTGCGCCCGGGCAGCGGGGTGGTGGTGACGAACCCGTCGCCGCGGCCCACGACCTCCGGGGTGGCGAACGCCGCCCCCGGCACGACGACCGCCGCGGGCTCGCGGCCCGGGCGCGTCACCTTGGTGTACGTGCCGGACGGGTCGCGGACCACGCCGCGCCGGCCGGAGCGGTGCGCGACGAGCGTCGCCCCCGCGCGGACGCGTGCCGCGAGGCCGGGCAGGCGCGGGTCGGCGCCGCCGGGCTGCAG
>NZ_JBHVBO010000177.1:0-8540 GCF_042668085.1 Isoptericola sp. NPDC057391
GGGGCCTCCTCCCTTCGTGCGTCCGTGGAGCGCGCGGCGTGCGGTGCCGGCTCGGTGTCAGCCGGCGGCGGGCCCGGGCGGGAACTCCGGCCGCTCGAACGCGTCGCGGATGCGCAGGCGGATGGTCGAGTCCATGGCCTGCAGCTTGGCCGAGGCGCCGCGCTGCGTGACGTCCGAGATGTCGGTCACCACGTAGCCGATCTCGCCGCGCGTGGCGAGCATCTGCGCCTCGATGTTGGCGCCGTGGTCGGCGAAGACCTGGTTCACGCGGGCGAGGACACCGGGCACGTTGCGGTGCAGCAGCATGATGCGGCCGACGCCCGTGTGCGCGAGCTGGAGATTGGGGAGGTTGACCGACAGCGTCGTGGACCCGGTCGCCACGAAGTCCCGCAGCTTCTTGGACACGAACTCGCCGATCGCCTCCTGGGCCTCCTCCGTCGAGCCGCCGACGTGGGGGGTGAGGATGACGTTCGGCAGCCCGCGCAGCGGCGAGGTGAAGTCGTCGCCACGCTTCTTGGGCTCGGTCGGGAAGACGTCGACGGCCGCGCCGCCGAGGTGGCCGGACAGGATGTGCTCCCGCAGGGCCTCGACGTCCACGACGAAGCCGCGCGAGAGGTTGAGGAAGATCGCGCCGGGCTTCATGCCGGCGAACAGGTCGGCGCCGAAGAGGCCCGCGTTGCCCGGCCGCCCGTCCACGTGGATCGTCACCGCGTCGGCCTCGGCGAGCAGCTGCTCGATCGTCTCGACCCGGTGCGCGTTCCCGAGGGCGAGCTTCTCGGCGGTGTCGTAGAAGACCACCCGCATGCCGAGGTTCTCGGCGAGCACCGAGAGCTGGGAGCCGATGTTCCCGTAGCCGATGATGCCCAGCGTCCGGCCGCGCACCTCGTGCGAGCCCTCCGCGGTCTTGTCCCAGACGCCGTCGTGCAGCGCCTTGTCGCGCACCGTGAGGCGTCGCGTCAGGGCGATGATCTCGGAGATCGCGAGCTCTACGACCGACCGGGTGTTGGAGTACGGCGCGTTGAACACGGCGACGCCGTGGGCCGCGGCGGCGTCCAGGTCGATCTGGTTGGTGCCGATGGAGAAGGTGCCGACGGCCTGCAGGCCGGGGACGCTCTCCAGCACCTTGCGGGTCACGGTGGTCTTGGACCGGATGCCGAGGATCTGGAAGTCCGCGAGGGACTCGATCAGCTCGGACTCGTCGAGCGCGCCCGGGCGCGTGACGACGTCGATGCCCGCATCACGAAGATTCTGGGCGGCGACAGGGTGGACGTTCTCGAGAAGGAGGGCTCGCAGCACGAGGCCATGGTGCGCCGTGCGGGCCCGCGCCCACAAACCCGTCTCACCAATCCGGCGCCGCCGGCGTCAGGCGGCCGCGAGCTCCACCATGCCGGCGGGCAGCATGCGCTCGTGCACCACGACGAGCCGCTGGGTGGGCCGGGTCATCGCGACGTAGAGGTCCGACGCCCCGCCGGGGCCCTCGGTGACGGCCGCCGGCTCGACGAGCACCACGGCGTCGAACTCCAGCCCCTTGGCAGCGCGCGGGTCGAGCACGCTCACCTGGGCGTCCTCCGGGCGCTGGGCGAGCAGCCGGGCGGCCTCCTGGGGCCCGAGGGCGTCCGGGAGGGCCGACTCGAGGGCGGCGCGGAGCGCCTCGACCTCGTCGGCGGCCGCGACGACGGCCACCCGTCCCGCGCCGTCGGCGCCGACGAACTCGCCCGCGAGGGAGACCGCCTGGTCCACGACCTCCTGGACCAGCACCGGCCGCGCCGGGCCCGACGGGGTGACGCGGGTGAGCTCGAGCGCGCCGTCGACCTGCCGGGCGGCGGTGAGCGGCGAGACGGGGAGCGCGGCCTCGGCGGCCATGCGCTGCGCGGCGTCCGCGACGGCGGCCGGGGTCCGGTAGGAGACGGTGAGCTCCTCGAGACGCCAGGAGTCGCCGAGCACCGGGTCCAGCGCACGGGCCCACGACCGGGCACCCGCGGGCGAGGACGTCTGCGCGACGTCGCCGACGATCGTCATCGAGCGCGTGGGCACCCGGCGCACCAGCATCCGCCACGCCATGGGCGACAGCTCCTGCGCCTCGTCGACGACCACGTGGCCGTACGTCCAGGTGCGGTCCTCCGCGGCGCGTTCCGCCGTCGTGAGCCGCGGCCCCGTGGACTCGAACCGGGAGGCCAGCGTCTCGGCGTCCACCAGCCCGCCGCCCGCGCCGGTGGACTCGAGCACGGAGCGGGCGTACTCCAGCTCGGCGGCACGCTCGGCGGCGCGCGCCCGGGCCTCCGCGCGGGCGATCGAGCCGTCCTCGCCGAGCAGCTCGGCGGCCTCGTCGAGGAGGGGCACGTCGGCCTCGGTCCAGGGCGCGTCCGGGTCGCGGCGCAGCGCCGCTCGCTCGCTCGCCGAGAGCTCGGGCGCGGCCTCCGCCAGCCGGTGCGGCTTGGCGAAGAGATCGGCCACGAGCTTCTCCGGGGTGATCGGGAACCAGGCGAGGTTCAGGGCGACCCGCACGTCCCGGTGCGAGCGCAGGTCCTCGGTGACCATCGCGACGTCCTCGGGGGCGAGGTCGGCGTCGGCCGCCGCACGGTACTGGTCCACCAGCCGCGCGAGCATGTCGCGGACGAACGCCGTGCGCGCCTCGTTGTGCGGCTTGTGGGTCCGGCGCGCGCGGCCGATCGCGTCGCGCACGTCCCGGCGGCGCACGACGAGGTCGTACCCCTCGAGGCGGAACCGGACGTCCCGATCCGGCACCCGCTCGCGGGCACGCACGGCGCGGCGCACGACGTCGCGCCACAGCAGCCGCCCCTTGATCTCGGTGGCGGCGGGGGTGTCGGCCAGGTCGGCCCGGACGCCGGGGAGCAGCTCGCCCACGGTGGTCGCGACGACGCCCGTCTCGCCGAGGGAGGGCAGCACCTGGTCGATGTAGCGCAGGAACGCGCGGCTCGGGCCCACGAGGAGGACGCCGCTGCGCTCGAGCACGCGGCGGTGGGCGTACAGGAGGTAGGCGGCGCGGTGCAGGGCGACGGCGGTCTTGCCGGTGCCGGGCCCGCCCTGCACGACGAGCGCGCCGGCGAGGTCGGCGCGGATGATGCGGTCCTGCTCGGACTGGATCGTCGCGACGATGTCGGTCATGCGGCCCGTGCGCCGCGCGGCCAGCGAGGCGAGGAGGGCGCCCTCGCCGGAGAGGGTCGACGCGGCGAGGGAGCCGTCGTCGCCCTCGGCCCCCTCCGCCAGGGCGTCGAGGTCGAGCACCTCGTCCTCGAGCCCGGTGACCGTGCGTCCCGTCGTCACGAGGTGGCGGCGACGGCGCACGCCGGCGGGGTGCAGGGCGGTGGCCCGGTAGAACGGCGTCGCGGCGGGCGCCCGCCAGTCCGTGAGCAGCGACCGGTGCTCGGCGTCCGCGAGGCCGAGGCGTCCCACGTACCGGGTGTCGCCGTCCTCGAGGTCGAGGCGACCGAACGCGAGCCTGTCCTCGACGGCGTCCAGCTGGGCCGCGCGGTCCTCGTAGAGGGTGGCGAAGGCATCCCGCTCGCTCCGGTTCTGCGGCGACCCCGACGGTCCGGAGCGCCGGACCTCCGCGAGCCGGTCGCGCGTCGCGCGCCGCAGCTCGTCCAGTCGGGCGTAGAGGCCGTCGACGACCCCCTGCTCGCGTGCCAGCTCGTCCTGCCTGCCTGCCACGCATCCTCCCCAGCGTCCTTCGGGCCGCGCTCTGACGACGGTGCGGCCCCGGCGGCGGACCATCATTGCAGATGCCGGGCGCCCTCGCGGGCGCCGTCCGGCGCCGAGCGGCGACGCGCCGAGGTCCCGACACCTGCCCGGAGCGGAGGGCCGGCGCTAGGATCAGGCCCATGAGCAGCGGCGACGTCCTGCGAGCCGGGTCCGACGGACCCGCCGAGGACGCGGCCGCCACCGTCCTTCTCGTGGAGGACGACGACGGCGACGCGCTGCTCGTCACAGAGCTTCTCGAGGACGCCGAGGTCACGGTCGTGCTGCGGCGGGCCCGGTCGGTGGCGGAGGCCGTGGACGCCCTCTCCCGGCCCGGCGGCGCCCCGGGGGTCGACTGCGTCCTGCTCGACCTCGGGCTCCCGGACGCCGTCGGGCTGACGGCGGTGTCGCGGCTGCGCGAGGTCGCCGAGCGCGTGCACGACGTCCCCGCCCTCGTGGTGCTCACGGGCCTGACCGGTGGCGACCAGGGGCTGCAGGCCGTGGCCGCGGGGGCCGACGACTACCTCGTCAAAGGCGAGACGGACTCCGGTCTCCTCGGCCGGTCGCTGCGCTACGCGCTCCAGCGGCGCCGGTCCGCGGCCCAGCAGAGGGCGCTGTACCGCAGCGCGGTGCGCGCGGAGGAGACCGCGCGGCTGGAGCGCGCCCTGCTGCCCAAGCCCCTCGTGGGCGACGAGCGCATCTCCGTGATGGTCGGCTACCTGCCGGGCGGCGGCGGGCTGCTCGGGGGCGACTTCTTCGACACCGTGGAGCGGCCGGACGGCTCCGTGCTGTCCGTCGTGGGCGACGTCGCGGGCCACGGTCCCGACGAGGCGGCGCTCGGGGCGACCCTGCGCACCGCCTGGCGCACGCTCGTCCTCACCGGGACGCCGCCCGAGCGCATCCTCGAGCACCTGGAGCGCGTGCTGCTGACCGAGCGCGCCCGGCCGGAGGTCTTCGTCACCCTGTGCCAGGTGGTGGTCGCCCCCGACCGTTCCGGGATCGACCTCTACCTGGCGGGCCACCTGCCGCCGCTGCTCATCACCGGGCCGGTCGGCGACCTGCGCTGCGAGCTCCTGTCGCCCACCGGCCGGGGGCGGGCGCTCGGCGTGCCCGTCGACGGCGGGTGGGAGCCGCGCCGGATCGCGCTGGACGGCCCGTTCGCGCTCATGCTCTACACCGACGGCCTCGTGGAGGCGGAGGTGCGCCGCGGCGTGCCCGCGGCCGGTCCGCCGGCCGAGCCGGGGACCGACCAGGAAGACGACCCCGCGACCGACCCCACTCTCGACGGGCTGGGGCGGGACGCCCTCGGCCTCGTCGCGCTGCACGGCGAGCGGCCCGCGCGGGTCGGCCCGCTCCGGCGCCGGGTGCCGCGCCTCGGGCAGTCCGGGCTCCACGACCTCGTGCGCGAGGACCTCGAGCGCCAGGGCATCGTCGGCGTGGTCGAGCGCGTGCTGCGCCGCGTGCGGGCGCTGCACGGCGGCCCGCTCACCGACGACGCGGCGCTGCTCGTCGTCGGGTGGACCGGGCACGACACGCCGTACCTGGGGGAGCGGTCCTCGACCCTCGCGGACTCGGCCGAGTGGGCGCGCCCGTGAGGCGCGAACGCCCGCTGCACGACGTCGTCCTGCGGCTGCTGCTCATCGTCGGCGCGGTGCTGCTGCTCGCGCTCGCCGTCGCGCTCGTCGCGATCCAGCGCTCGCTGGTGCTGCTGCGGGTCGGCGCGGGCGACGAGGCCATGGACGCGGCCCACGCGTGGAACCTCACCCTGCTGGTCGTGGTGATCGTGCTCGTGCTGCTCGTGGTGATCATGGGCCTGTTCATGTGGCGCGCCCTGCAGCGCGGCGTGACCCGGCCCCTGGCACGGCTCGCCGACTCGGTGCGCGCCGCCAGCACCGGGGAGCACGAGCACGAGATCCGGGTCGAGGGCACGGGCGAGGTCGCGGCGCTCGCGGCCGACGTCGAGCACATGCGGCGCGAGCTGGTGCAGCAGGTGGCCGAGGTGCGCGCATCGCACGCCGAGACCGAGCGCACCCACGCCCAGCTCGCCGAGCAGGCGCGCGAGCTGGCCCGCTCCAACCAGGAGCTGGAGCGCTCGAACCGCGACCTCGAGCAGTTCGCCTACGTGGCCTCCCATGACCTGCAGGAGCCGTTGCGCAAGGTCGCGAGCTTCACCCAGCTGCTCCAGAAGCGCTACGGGGAACAGCTGGACGAGCGGGCCGACCAGTACATCGGCTTCGCCGTCGACGGCGCGCGCCGCATGCAGCGGCTCATCCAGGACCTGCTGAGCTTCTCCCGGGTCGGACGCTCGGGCAGCGAGCCCGAGGACGTCGACCTCGAGCGGGCGCTCGAACAGGTGCGGCACGACCAGGAGGGCCGGATCGTCGAGGCGGGTGCGGAGATCACGCACGACCCGCTGCCGGTCGTCCGGGGGGAGAAGGCGCTCCTGACGATGCTGCTCGCGAACGTCGTGGGGAACGCCGTGAAGTTCCGGGACCCCGCGCGCCCGCCGCGCGTGCACCTGTCCGCGCGGCGGGTCACCGGGCCGGAGCCCGGCTGGGAGCTGTCCTGCACCGACAACGGCATCGGCATCGACCCGCAGTACGCCGAGCGCGTCTTCGTGATCTTCCAGCGACTGCACCCCAAGGACGTCTACTCGGGCACCGGCATCGGGCTCGCCCTGGTCAAGCGGGTGGTCGAGCACCACGGCGGACGGGTCTGGCTGGAGCCCGCCCCGGGCGGCGGGACGTCGGTGCGGTGGACCCTGCCGGACCGCGACGAGGCGTCGGACCCCATCGTCGGCTAGGCTCGGTAGACGTCGCTGACCTGCGACGATGCAGCGGTGGAACGGCAGGGGCGCGCCCCGACCGGGCGTTCGACGACGAGGGAGCGGGCATGACGGACCAGCAGACGGGTATCGAGGTCCTTCTCGTCGAGGACGACCCGGGCGACGTGCTCATGACCCGTGAGGCGTTCGAGGAGCACAAGGTCGCCAACCGGTTGTCCGTGGTGGCGGACGGCGTGAGCGCGATGGCGTTCCTGCGCAAGGAGGGCGAGCACGCCCAGGCGCCGACCCCGGACCTCATCCTACTGGACCTCAACCTGCCGCGGATGGACGGCCGCGAGGTGCTCGCGGCGGTCAAGGCCGACGAGCGGCTCAAGCACATCCCCGTGGTCGTGCTCACGACGTCCGAGGCGGAGGAGGACGTGCTGCGGTCCTACTCGCTGCACGCGAACGCGTACGTGACGAAGCCCGTGGACTTCGACCGGTTCATCCAGGTGGTCCGCCAGATCGACGACTTCTTCGTCACGGTGGTGCGGCTGCCGCACCGCTGAGCGGGGACGCGGGGAAGGTGTCCCGCATCCGGGAAGGATCCGGGGTGCGGCACGGTTGACACTCCTGCGGGCGCGAGCCCGCCGGCACGAGCCGGAGAACCGAGGAGGAGACCGTTGCTGGACCCGCAGAGCATCTACGAGGTCGACGAGGCCGCCGCCCGGCGCGTCCTGCCCCACCAGGGGCCCGACGCGGCGCCGACGGGTGCCGGACCCGTGCTGCTGCACGCGCTCGACGGGTTCGTCGACGCGGGCTCCGCGGGGGAGATCGCCGTGGAGCACGTCACCGACGAGCTGACCACGACGCGCCTGGTGACCTTCGACGTCGACCAGCTCCTCGACTACCGCTCGAAGCGGGTCGGGATGACGTTCGACGCCGACCGGTGGTCCGCCTACGACGAGCCCTATCTCGCGATCGACCACGTCGCCGACCGTGAGGGCACCGGCTTCCTGCTGCTGCACGGCTCGGAGCCCGACCTGCAGTGGGAGCGGGTCGTGGCGGCCGTGAAGGGCCTGGTCGAGCGCTTCGACGTCTCCCTCACGGTCGGCTTCCACGGGATCCCGATGGGCGTGCCCCACACGCGGCCGCTGTCGCTCACGGCGCACGGCACGCGTCCCGGCCTGGTGGAGGACTACACGTCGTTCTTCGGCACCGTGCGGGTGCCCGGCTCGCTCGCCGCGCTCCTGGAGTACCGGCTCGGCGAGGCGGGGCACGACGCGATCGGCTTCACCGTGCACGTGCCGCACTACCTCGCGCAGTCCCGCTACGCGCCGGCGGCCGTCGTCGCGCTGCGGCACGTGGAGCGTGCCACGGGCCTGGACCTCGCGACGGGCCTGCTCGCGGAGGCCGCGGCGGACGCGACCATCGAGGTCGAGAAGCAGGTGGGGGAGTCGGGCGAGGTGAAGGCCGTCGTCAAGGCGCTCGAGGAGCAGTACGACGCCTTCACGAGGTCGGTGGGGCGGCCGAGCCTCCTGGCCGAGCAGGCGCCCCTGCCGACCGCCGACGAGCTGGGCGCGGAGTTCGAGCGCTTCCTGGCCCGGCAGGACGACGACTGACGCGGTGCCCTCCGGGCCGCCCTGAGCGCCGTCCTGAATGGCCGATGCGCGGCTTCCGTGGCATATCCGTGGCACGGCGGTGTGGTCCGTGCCACACTGACCGCGTTGCAGAGGCGCTCCTTCGCACGAACCGGCGGTGCGGCCTGCAGCGACGGGTGGCCGCCCGGCCCGCTCGTGCCCGTTGTGACGGAAGGTCGAAGGATCAGCATGGCGCAAGGTTCTGTGAAGTGGTTCAACTCGGAGAAGGGCTACGGCTTCATCGCGCAGGACGACGGCGGGGCCGACGTCTTCGTGCACTACTCCGCGATCCAGACGCAGGGATACCGCACCCTCGACGAGGCCCAGCGGGTCGAGTTCGAGATCACCCAGGGCCCGAAGGGTCCGCAGGCGGAGCAGGTCGTGCCGCTCTGAGCACCCGGCTCGCCTGACGACGGCCGCGTCCCCCCGACGGGGGG